>CAYOFK010000183.1:0-4722 GCA_964403185.1 uncultured Rikenellaceae bacterium
GGAAACATTGGTAATTGTTGATGATACCCACCATTTTATGATGCATGCCAACCAGTTGAGAGTCAATCATGCAGTAGTTGAGTACCTCATCAGAAAGCTGAAATAAGCTTTTATTGTTGAGCTGTTCGCACAGTCGCGGGGTGACTCATTGATCTTAAGGTGAATGCACGGGTCTGTCAATACTCAGTCAACCAGGCACAGGGCGGAGAGCACAGGGCACAGGGCACAGGGCAACAGGGCACAGGGCAACAGGGCGGAGGGCACAGGGCAACAGGGCGGAGGGCACAGGGGCAAATTGGTGTCAACCTCACAGGTGGGCTCCAATTGTGGGGAAACGCCAGAGTACCCATATTAGTATAAGCGCTTGGCGCCTGAGGTTTGAGCCCCAAAGGTCGTGATGTAAATAACCCCGGGCATCACCAGGTGCATCCTATTCCTCGAATAAAAATACATCTTCGATAGGTACCTGGAATATCTGGGCAATTTCATGGGCCAGTTTCAGGGATGGATTGTATTTTCCTTTTTCCAAAAACACAATGGTCTCCCTGCGCACACCAGCTTTTTCCGCCAGCTCTGATTGAGTCAGGCCTTCCCTGGCTCTGAGTTCTTTTATTCTGTTATTCATTATTTGATACCCTTTATCCTGAAAAACAAATAAAATACTGCCAGAAGGATGGCCATTCCCAAAATCCCCACTCCATACAATGAGTATGATTCTGCTTCAATTTTATCATCAAGATACATGATGATAATCCACATGTACAGGGAGACAAAGTAAGCTGTAGAAGAAGCCTTTAACATTATTCTCTTTGAAAATTCATCTTCAGCTGGTTGCTTTTTTCTTATGGCATTAAAACGCCGGTACCCAAAATAAAGGGCAAAAAGTAAAACAACAACTATTATTATGACATGGAGTACCTCTTGAATGCTTTGAGGCCTGGGTTCAGTCTGGTACATCCAAATACCGGTTGTTGCCAATACCAGAAAGGCGAGAACAAAGATCAAATACGTTCTTGATTTCATTTCTTTGATTTTAGTTAGATATATATAACATATTTCCAAATATTTTTTTAAAAATTATAAATACTTCACAAACCTGCTCCATATTTCCACTGAGAAAGGGCAAAATATTGTAGGATACATCTTTTTTGATAACTTCGTTTTTCTTCAATAATTCCCAAAACAGATAATTACTATGAGAAATTTCAAAAGGATCCTCTCAGTACTTCTGGGTTTGCTGACCCTGTTGCCGGGAACACTATCCGGTATCAATACAAAAAATACCAGATTATTGTCTCAACCGGCCATCAGCACCACTCATTTAGCATTTGTATATGCAAACGACCTTTGGGTAGCCAATGCGGACGGGACATTTCCGCACCGGTTAACCATAGATAATGGTTTGGAGTCTAACCCCATGTTTAGCCCTGATGGTAAACACATTGCATTCAGTGCGGAATACGACGGAAACACAGATGTCTTTATTGTACCTGTTGAGGGTGGTGTACCCAAACGGCTCACCTGGCATCCGGGTGCGGATATGGTGAGGGGATTCACTCCCGATGGACAATCTGTTCTGTTTGCATCACAGCGTGCAGTACATACCAACCGGTATCTGCAATTCTTTACAGTTCCGGTAAAGGGCGGTTTTCCCACACAGCTTGTAATCCCCAATGGGTGGCGGGCATCCTATGCTCCTGATGGCAAGTCCATGGCATATACACCCATCCCGGGAAGATATGGACAATGGAAGAACTACAGGGGAGGTACTACGGCCACCATCTGGTTGTTCTCATTCGGGGACCATTCTGTTGTAAAAATTCCACAGCCCGGGGGCAGGTGTAATGATACTGATCCGATGTGGATTGGCGGGAAGGTGTACTTCCGGAGCGACCGCAACGGGGAATTCAATCTGTTCTCATATGATGTGGCATCTGAAAACATTGAGCAACTTACAGATTTCCAGGATTTTCCCATTATCAGTGCATCACATGGAAGCGGAAAGATCGTTTTTGAACAGGCCGGATACATCCATACATATGATGTAAATGCCAACTCTGCAAATAAGATCACCATTGGGATTGCTACGGACCTGATAGAGCTCAGACCACGTTATGTTACCGGGGGGCAGTATGTCAGAAGCATGGGAATATCAGCTACGGGCGCCCGGGTAGTCTTCGACTTCCGCGGAGATATCATGACCGTTCCTGCCGAAAAAGGAGATGCACGGAACATCACTCAAACAACGGGAACCCATGAAAAATACCCGGAGTGGTCACCCGATGGAAAATCCATTGCCTATTTTTCTGATGCTTCGGGGGAATATGAGTTGCACATCGCACCCCAGGATGGCAAGGGTGCCGTTAAAACTTTCAAGCTCAATGGCACAGGTTTTTATGCTTATCCTCACTGGTCACCTGACAGTAAAAAAATAAGTTATGTTGATAATGGCCGGAACCTGTACATCCTGGATGTGGAATCAGGCGTCGTAAAAAAACTTGATGCTGACGAAATGTACTTTCCGGGCACGTTCCGCGACCTGTACGGCAACTGGTCAAAGGATTCAAAATGGCTGACCTATACAAAAGTTATTGAAACAAATTTCAGAAGGATATACCTGTATTCCCTTGACCGGGAAGAATCATTTGCTGTTACCGATGGTATGAGCGATGCTTCAGATCCGGTAATTGATCCAAGTGGAAAGTATCTTTATTTCCTTGCATCTACCAATGCCGGACCGGTTGTTAACTGGTTTGACCAGTCCAATGCCGATATGGTTATGACCAGTTCCATTTACCTGGCGACCCTTCAAAAGGACCTGATATCACCGTTTGCAAAAGAAAGTGATGAAGAAGATGTCAGGGAAGAGAAGGCAACGCCCTCATCACCGGAAAAAAAGTCTGAAAAAGAAAAAACTGAAGAACAAAAAAAAGATAAAACAATTAATATTGATCTTGATGGCATCCAGACCCGTATTGTTGCGGTTCCTGTAAAATCCGGAAATTATTCACAGCTTGACATTGCGGAAAAGGGGGAGCTTTTTTATATTTCCAGTCCTGTTGGTTTTCCGGGTTCCGGGAAATTACATATGTATGATCTTAAGAAACGCAAGGACAAGGAGATCATGGAGATGGACGGCTACTCAATCTCTGCAGATGGCAAAAAAATGTTATACAACCGGGGCAGGACCATTGGCATAACAAAAACGGGTTCAAAACCGGAGCCCGGAAAAGGCAGCATTAACACCTCCCAACTCCAGGTGAAAATTGATCCCCTGGCAGAGTGGCCGCATATTTTTGACGAGGCATGGAGGATCAACCGGGATTATTTCTACGATCCCGGCATGCACGGTGCCGATTGGCCGGCCATGAAAATAAAGTATGCACAGTTCCTCCCGGATCTCTCCTGCAGAGCAGATCTGAACCGGGTAATCCGATGGATGTGCAGTGAACTTTCAGTGGGACATCACCGGCTTTCGGGTCAGGGTGAACGCCTTAGCCAGCCTGAAAAAGTCAGTGGCGGTTTGTTAGGTGTGAACTATAAGATATCCAATAACAGGTATCAATTTGAGAAAATATATGGCGGATTAAATTGGAATCCCAATCTGAGGTCTCCAATGACCGAACCCGGGATCAATGCCAAAGAAGGTGATTATATCCTTGCTGTTAACGGGACTGATGTTACCGCCGGTGAGAATATTTTCAAGTTTTTTGAAAATACTTCAGGAAAGATCGTTGAGCTGACTATTGGACCTGATCCTGGTTATACGGGTTCACGGGTAGTTGAGGTGGTCCCGGTAAACAATGAATCCTCACTCCGAAACCGGGATTGGGTTGAGGGCAACCTGAAAAAGGTCCATGAAGCGACGGATGGCCAGGTCGCTTATGTGTATGTACCAAATACAGCACGGGCCGGGCATGAGTATTTTAAGCGCTACTTTTTCCCCCAGGCCAATAAAAAAGCCATCATTATTGATGAACGTTTCAATGGGGGAGGGTCATTAGCCGATTATTATATTGACATCCTGTTGAGGCCTTACCAGGCTTACTGGAATTTTCGTTATGGGAAGGATCTGAAATCACCCAGCGCATCCATCCAGGGGCCCAAAGTCATGATCATTGATGAAACGGCCGGCTCCGGAGGGGACATGCTCCCCTGGATGTTCCGCAAGTTTAAAGTAGGTACTATAGTTGGGAAACGTACCTGGGGAGGCCTGGTTGGTGTATTGGGATTCCCCGAATTCATTGACGGGGCCTCGGTAACCGCACCTAACCTGGCTATCTGGACCAAAGACGGATTCATCGTTGAGAATGTCGGTGTTCCTCCTGATATTGAAGTGGAACAATGGCCGGCCGAGATCATCAAAGGAAACGATCCTCAGCTGGAAAAAGCCATCGAAGTCGCCCTTGAAGAACTGAAGAAGAATCCACCAACAGAACCAAAACGTCCGCCTTATCCCGTGAAAGTGAGAAAGTAACAACTTTTCACTTATTTGATCAGAATAAACCACTGTTCCTTATCAGCGCGTTCACCTATTGGGGCTGTCTCAAAAGTCAGATTCCGTATCAAGTACGGAATGATGCCATTAGGTTGCTTTTGAGACAGCCCCCTATTTATATTCGGCCCCCTCTAAACCGCTAAGTGCTTCCAAAGCTAAACCGCTAAGTGCTTCCAAAGCGCTAAGCGGTTTTCACAACCTGCCAAAACATTTTTAGCGTATTC
>CAYOFK010000184.1:0-4718 GCA_964403185.1 uncultured Rikenellaceae bacterium
CTCCGCTAAAGCTTCGGCGACACGCGGATGGTGGGCAAAGGAGGGGCCAGGGCTGCAGGATTGGAGTGTTATGGTTTTGTGCGCCGGTTTGATAAATCCCCTTCTGAGGCATCTCCACAGATTGCACACGGATATGGATGATGGCCGCATCAAGCCCCAACGATAAAGCCATATGGCGGAAGAAAATAGCCCGGGATAAAGCCCCGGGTACCGGAAGTGTAATAAAGACGGTCCGTGAGGGATGTTGGCGCGAGGCATAGATTCAAATACGGACCGGAATAGTATGATGCCGGTTAGAAGTGAAAATTTTCCTTTCATTTTTTGCGAGATTTTTTTTACAGCATTATACTTGTTTCATATTAATTTGGAAGAGATTTAAATTTCTTCTAAATTAGATAAATGAGAACCGGGGTTTGGGAAAAAGATGTATTTTTCCGGTCTGCAGTCAGCAAGAGAATGCCTGATTTAACAAAAAAGTAAAGCCATGAAGAGAAGAGAGTTTTTTATGAAATCAATTGGAGCAGGGGTTGTGGCAGGCAGTACCATGGGCCTTGGCAGTTTTAATAAGCTATGGGCCGGCAACTATCTTCCGGCCGAAATCCCTGATCTTGTTGCGATTAAAGGTGGTGAGCCCGATGTGATGTTCGATAAAGCCATTGCCTCAATGGGTGGCATGGGTGCCTTTGTAAGAAAAGGACAAACGGTGGTTGTTAAACCAAATATGGGCTGGGACCGGACTCCGGAACGGGGTGCCAATACCAACCCGGTGTTGATTAAAAGGATCATTGAACATTGTTATAACGCCGGCGCAAAAACAGTATATGTTTTTGACCATACCTGCGATGAGTGGACAAAGTGCTACAAAACCAGTGGTATAGAAAAAGCCGCTAAAGAAGCCGGGGCTAAAGTTGTTCCCGGTCATTCTGAGAGCTACTACCAGGCTGTGGATATCCCCGCGGGAAAACGTCTCAAATCAACCAAAGTACACGAACTGATCCTCGAATCGGATGTATTTATTAATGTCCCGGTGCTCAAAAACCATTCATCCACACAGATTTCACTTTCGATGAAAAATATGATGGGCAATGTCTGGGATCGCCGCTTCTGGCATTCTAATGACCTTCATCAGTGTATCGCAGATTATGCCACTTTCCGGAAGAAACCTGACCTGAATGTGATTGACGGGTATTACGTAATGAAAAGAAATGGCCCCCAGGGCGTTTCAACTGCCGATGTGGTAACCATGAAATCACAATTGCTCAGTACGGATATGGTAGCCATTGATTCTGCAGCAACAAAAATGTTTGGAAAGGAACCGGAACGGGTACCCTTTATAAGGATTGCAAATGAAATGGGTGTTGGAACCATGGATCTCACCAAACTTACAATTAAAAGGCTAAAGGTTTAAGAGTGTGAACATAAGTGTTCTGAAAAAGATCCGGGTAATGGTTGCCCTGGTCTTTTTAGTTTTATTCAGCAGTATTTTTCTCGACATCCGGAGGATCATCCCGGAAGCGGCCATTAATACTGTTACCTGGCTTCAGTTTGTGCCATCACTTCTGAAGTTTCTGAAGGTTGTGGGCATTGGCGCTGCAGGATTTCTGGTGGTGGCCGTATTGACCCTTTTGTTTGGCCGTATATATTGCTCCGCCATTTGCCCGCTTGGAATACTTCAGGATGTCTTTACCAGAATCTCCAACAGGTATAAGAAAAAGAAGAATAGAATATTCAGATTTACCCGGCCCTGGACAAAAGTTCGCTACGGATTGCTGATACTTTCTTTTCTGGGCCTCCTTTTTGGTACCGTTTTGTTTATTGATTTACTTGACCCCTACAGTAATTTTGGCAGGATCTTTACTTTTTTCGTCAAACCGGTTGTGGTATGGTTCAATAATATTGCTGCCGGCCTTCTTGAACAAATGGATGTGTATGTTCTGGCTCCTGTAAATGTCATACCGGTTCCCATTCCTGTGTTTTTGATACAACTTTTTATTTTTGGAGTGGTCGTTTGGTTTTCTTTGTTTTATGGCCGTTTATTCTGCAATACCATATGCCCTGTTGGCACCCTGCTGGGCTGGATCTCAAAAGTGTCCCTGTTCCGCATACGCTTTGATGAATCCACCTGCACCTATTGCGGTTTATGTGGTTATGTGTGCAAAGCCTCATGCCTTGATATGAAGAATAATTATGTTGATGTATCGCGTTGTATCAGTTGCTTTAATTGCCTGACTGTATGTAAGAGCAGCTCCGTGGTGTACGGCCTTCCGAAGCGGGATACTGTACCGGCTATTGAGTATCCCAATAAGGGTGAAGAAGTGGATGTAAGCAAACGAAAGCTCATTTTGGGTTCTCTTGCCTTTTGGCTGGGTATGGCAGGGATCTCAATGGCCCGGGAAAAACAAACTCCCCAGGAACCGCAGGATACTCTGAAAGTCAAGATCATACCAAAAAATGTAAAACCAACAACGATAAAGGAAAACAGGGAACGCCCTGTGTGTCCTCCCGGATCTGCTTCTATAAGTCAGTTTAATGATAAATGTACCGCCTGTAATCTTTGTGTGAATGCATGTCCTTCAGATGTTTTGCAGCCTTCTCTTTTTGAGTATGGATTGATGGGATTGCTGCAACCACGCATGGATTATTGGTCAGGGTATTGCAACCACGAATGCATTCGCTGCCTTGAAGTGTGCCCCACAGGTGCCATTCTTCCTCTTGAAAAGGAAACTAAAATGCTCACCCAATTGGGCATTACAAAATTCGTAAAGGACAACTGCATTGTTCATACCGATAAGACAGATTGTGGCGCCTGTTCTGAACATTGTCCCACTAAGGCGGTTAAAATGATTCCCTATGAGGATACAGAGCTTGTGATCCCCGAAGTTACCAACGAAATCTGCATTGGATGCGGGGCCTGCGAATTCGCCTGTCCCACAACTCCTTACAAAGCAATTTATGTCAAAGGAAATGCCCTGCATAAGCTGGCTGAAAAGCCAAAACAGGAAGCCCTTGAAGAACCGGATGTGGAGGAGGAGTTTCCCTTTTAGAAAAGCTAATAAACTAATGAAATTCATAGGAAATATTATCTGGTTGGTGTTTGGCGGAATTCTCATAAGCATCCTTTACCTTATTGGAAGCCTGCTGCTTATTATTACTATATATTGGAATTCCATTCGGATTACAAACACTTAAATTAGCCAATTTGGCCCTTTGGCCTTTTGGCAGGAATGCTGTTTACCGTTCACATGAGTCCGGATGCCTTGGAACGTTTATGAATATCCTATGGATCCTCGAAAAACTACCAAATCATAGGTTTGTGGTTTTTCGGGATTAAAAGTTAAATATTATAGTATTTCTTGGCCCATCTACTTCTCACTACTCACTTCTTACTGCCTACTGGATCTTCTTGAACATTCTTCTGAACCGGATCTTGGCAAGAAATTTCTTCTCCTTGTCAATCGATAACCAGATGTATTTTGGTTTGCCCACAATGTGATCTTCAGGAACAAATCCCCAGAACCTGGAATCAGCTGAATCATGCCTGTTATCACCCATCATCCAGTAATAGTCCATTTGAAAAGTGTAGGTGCCGGTTTCCTTTCCATTGACAAAGATCTTACCGTCCCTGACCGACAGATCATTTTTCTCATATGCAACTATAAGATGCCGGTACAATGGCAGGTTGATGGTGTCGAGTGTGATGGTTGTGCCTGCTTTCGGAATCCAGAGCGGACCAAAATGATCTTCATTCCAGGAATACCGTGCATCATGAGGGAAAATATAATCCACCGGTTCTCCGGCTTCCTTTTTAATGGGATCAATTTTACTGACCATTTTAAAACCTTGCATTTTATCAACCATTTCTGAAGTAAGTGTCATTACATATTCATTCACCCCATAGGTAAATACATCAGATTTGTAGATCCCCAGACGTTCCAGGGTTTTAGGGTTCAGCCGGGAGCCATCTGTAAATATTAAATAATTAGACTGCTGGCCTTCAAATGGCTGCTTTGGGTTTCCATTGACATATAATACAGCATCTTTAATCTGAATGGTGTCTCCCGGAATACCAACGCAGCGTTTGATATAATTGTCTTTTTTGTCCACGGGCCTGATGGTGGTCTTATACGTATCCAGGACCTGCTGCCGGCCGAGTAAATAGTAAGTTTCATCGCTTTTAACTTCCCTGTTGAACCGGGAGTCAGTGGATTTCAGATTGTTGGCATGCTCCCTTATGATGGAATAGTAATCCTGAGCCTGTCTTTCAACCACCACAGTATCACCGGTAGGAAAATTAAAGACGACAATATCATTGTTCTTAATTTCAGTCAAACCTTTAAGCCTTTTATAGGGCCATTTGATCCATTCAAGATAGGACTTGGTTTTTATCAGGGGAATGGTGTGCTGGGTGAACGGGAAGGTGAGTGGCGTGTTGGGTATCCTGGGGCCATAACTGACTTTACTTACAAACAGATGGTCTCCGATGAGGAGGGTCTTTTCCATGGAGCCCGTCGGGATCCTGAAGTTCTGGAAGAAGAAAATGTTGATGAAAGTAACAGCAATAACCGCAAATATCAGGGCATCTATCCATTCAACAAGTGTGCTGTTCTTGCCCTCGCGTTTTTTCCAGAATGCCCAGTTAACTTTTTTGGTTACATAAATGTCAAAAACGACCAGCAGCCCGGGTAACAGCCAGTAACTGCCCACCCAGATAACCCACA
>CAYOFK010000185.1:0-4698 GCA_964403185.1 uncultured Rikenellaceae bacterium
CAAAACAGCCGGATCAGGATCCATCCCCTGGAGCCTACCAATTCTCCTACACTGTCAACCGGCTGTAAAGTCGGAAATCACAGGATTCAGGGCATTTCAGATGAGTTCATCCCTCCCATTGTGGACCTTTCCAAACTCGACAGGGTGGTTGGTGTGGATGACGGGGATGCCATCATTATGGCCCAGAAACTAGCCGGTCAACTGGGCATTGGCGTCGGCATCTCCTCCGGGGCGAACTTTCTTGGTGCTTTAATGATACAGAATGAGTTGGGTCCCGGTTCAGTGGTGGTGACATTACTGCCCGATGACAATAAAAAATATCTCAGTACCAGCCTGTTGGGGGGAGAGCCTGTTAAGGATGGATTTCTGAGTACCCATGTGGAATTGAAACATTTCAGGGCGTTTAAAAGAGTGTGCCACACCTGTTGTGATCCCACCGATTGTGTTGAAGCCCGGTTCAGGGATCCCTCCGTCAGCATCCCTCTTCCCTTCTGCCCCCGCAGGAAGCCGGAATTACCGGAAAGGAGAAGTTAAACCGGGTCAGACTTCCGGGATTGTACGATGGAACACCTTACTCAACGCCCCCCTCACAACTATTAATATCACATGTCCGGTAGCTGGTGCTGATGAATTAATAATCAGCTATTGGGCTTCTCCTCATTTTCAAGAAATTCCAGTAATGTATCAAATTTCCTAATATACAGTTTCTTCAAAACTTTCAGATCTTTCTCAGTGATGGAACACATATCCGGAGTGTTGGCCCTGGCTTGTTCAGTATTTTTAATTCCCGGGATTACTGTAGATACGCCGGGAATGTTCAGAATAAAACTCAATGCAAGGGTCGCCGGTGGAACGCCATAAGCCCTGCTCATTTCAAAGAAGGGATCCAGTTCGGGCAATATTCTTAAAAGGATGGATTTTTTTAACCTGAAAGACCGGTGATCGTTTTCTTCAAAACTGCTGTTTACAGTGTATTTGCCGGTCAGCAATCCGAACTGAAAAGGCATCCTTGCTATAATGCCATATCCCAGCCTGCCGGCTTTTTCAATGATCGGAACGGCTTTTTGGTTCAGTGTATTTAAAACTACCTGTAGGCCCGATCCTAAATGATTATTGAAAATATATTCAGCCTCAGGTTCAGGCAAAAAAGTGTTTAACGACACTCCCCAGTACCGGATGAGCCCTTTTTTTTTGAGCGCTTCCATAGCTTTCACACAACCTCCATCCTTAAGGTCAGAAACCTTTGCCGTGTGCAGCTGGTAATAATCAATACACTCCCTTTTTAATCTTCTGAGACTGCCCTCACACGCACGCAGGATATACTGTTCAGAATAGTCAACAATGATGTTTTTATTTTTTGAAAGGCGGTGCCCGACCTTGGATGCCACCATTATTGAAGGATCATTGCTGAAGGCCTTGCCAATCAGTTCTTCAGAACGCCCCAGGCCATAAAAATCTGCGGTGTCAAAGAAATTGATCCCCCGGTCTGCAGCTTCTTTTAAAGCTTTTAGTGACTGGGTTGTATCTGCCGGCCCCCATCCGATAGGGATGGTCCCTGCCATAGCAGGTCCGCCAATGGCCCAGGCTCCGAACCCAACTTCACTGACGTTTAATTCTGTGTTGCCAAATGACCTGTAATTCATAACTTTTGTAAATATCCATTACACACTACCCAAAGGTATTGTTTTCTTTATTACTTTCGAATTTTTACTTTTACCTTCTTTATACTGCGGCATGAAACGGATATTTTTCCTCCTGTTTGGTTTTTCTGTTGTCATTTCCGTGGCCGGACAATATTCAGACATCCTGATTCCACAGAATGAGGTGTCTTTTAATTTGTTTTCAATAAAGAAAAGGCAGGTGGTGGATGGTGGTCCGCAATACTATCCTTATTTTTTTCAGGGGATAAGTTACAGACGAAAGATACGGGGAAACCTCATCCGGTTCAATTTTAGTTATTTTCAGAAGCTTGATGAAGTGAATACGGCCCTGATGGAGTCACAGGGCAATTTCACGGAAATTCAGTTTGGAGTTGGATACCAGAGGAACTTTCTGGAAAAAATGGTCCAGCCTTATGTGGCAGGTGATTTAATAATTTTGGGAGGACGGCATGAAAAAGAGAATGAAACCATTGCCGGCGATTTTTTTGAGAAAATTGAGTCCAGACATTTTGGTATTGGTATTGCGCCGGCCGTTGGTGTCCGTTTGCAAGCGACCCGTGCTTTATCTTTCTCGCTTGAGTCCAGTGTGCAATTACTGATGTTGTGGGAGAGTGGCACCAGGTTTCACTGGGAACCAACCGTTGTGCCTGAATATATCAATATCAATGACAGTGGGTTTGAAGCCAGATTGAATCCGGTGTCAGCGGTGTTTATTACTTTGGAATTTTAACAGCATTTCTATAATCAAACCAATCATGAACCGGACATGAAGGAATGTAATCAATATATTCACACCTGGGAATGATTAAATTTTTCTTATGAGTTCCTGAATGTGCAATGATTTTTTTTATAATCTACACACTATAAAAAATTATAAACAGATGAAAAAAAACACCCATGCATTTAAACACCTTGCCGGTCTCTTACTGGCCATGGCCATTTTGTGGTCTTGCACAACTGACAAAAAAACTGATATGAAGCCTCCTGTAGCCGAGAAACGAAACAAAGAATTAACCATACACAATGACACCCGGGTTGATCCGTATTACTGGATGCGGCTGTCTGATGAACAAAAAAAGGCGGAATCGCCTGATGCTCAAACAAAACAGTTAGTGGCTTACCTTCAGGCAGAAAACGCATACAAAGATGCGGTTCTGAAGCATACTGAGACCTTTCAGGAAGATCTTTTTAATGAGATTGTCGGAAGGATTAAAAAAGACGATGAAAGCGTCCCGGTAAAAATAAATGGCTATTACTACTATAATCGCTATGAAGAGGGGAAGGAATATACTATTTATTGCCGGAAGAAAGAAACCCTTGACGCGGAAGAGGAAATCCTTTTAAATGTGAATGAACTGGCAGAAGGCTATGATTATTTCAGTGTGGGCGGTACCAGCATAAGTGAAAACAGTAAGATCCTTGCGTACGGAGTAGACACTGTGAGCCGCCGCAGGTACACGATCTATTTTAAGGATCTTGAAACGGGTGAATTGCTGGCTGACATTATTCCCAATACTACGGGACGAGTTACCTGGGCCAATGATAACAAAACCGTATTTTTCAGTACTAAGGATCCCCTAACCCTGAGATCTGACCGGATCAACCGTTATGAGTTGGGCTCTGAAAAGCCTGTTGAGGTGTATTTTGAAGCCGATGAGACATTCAGTACCTATGTTGGTAAAACAAAATCAAAAAAATACCTGGTCATCGCTTCCTCACAAACCCTCTCAACGGAATACAGGTTCGTGGAAGCAGATAATCCAACCGGTGCATTCAGGATATTTCAGCCGCGTATGGAAGATATGGAATACCATGTTGATCACTTTGAAGGCCATTTTTATATCCGGACAAATACCGGTAATGCCAGGAATTTCAAGCTGATGAAAACGCCCATTGGGCAGACAGGCATTGATCACTGGGTGGATGTGATCCCTCATCGTGAAGAAGTGCTGTTCCAGGGATTTGAGATCTTCAAAAATTACCTCGTTGTAAGTGAACGCATCAGGGGCCTCACAAACCTGAGGGTAATAAAATGGGATGGCAGTTCTGAATACTCCATCAACTTTGGGGAAGAAACATATTCCGCAGGATTTTCATCCAATCCTGAATTTGATACCGACGTTCTCCGATACAGGTATTCATCGCTTACTACACCTTCTTCCACATTTGACATGGATATGAACTCCAGCGAAAAGACTTTGTTAAAGGAAGAAACAGTCCTGGGAGGATTTGATAAATTAAATTACGAGGCCAAACGAATGTTTGCAATGGCTTCCGACGGAGTTGAAATTCCCATTTCCCTGGTGTATAAAAAAGGACTGCAACTGAACGGCATGAATCCAACTTTGCTATATGCCTATGGTTCATACGGGGCCTCCAGGGATGCATCTTTCCGATCAGACAGGTTGAGTCTCCTCGACCGAGGCTTTGTTTATGCCATCGCCCATGTCCGGGGTGGCAGCGAGATGGGAAGATGGTGGTATGAAGATGGAAAGCTGCTGAAAAAAATGAACACATTTACAGATTTTAATACCTGTGCCGAATTTCTGATAGAAAATAATTTTACCAATCCGGATCATCTGTTTGCAATGGGGGGAAGCGCCGGCGGTTTGCTTATGGGTGCCATCCTGAACCTGCGTCCCGACCTGTATAAGGGTGTTGTGGCGGCAGTCCCCTTCGTTGATGTGGTAACCACTATGCTGGACGAAACCATACCACTCACCACATTTGAATATGATGAGTGGGGAAATCCAAATGAAAAAGAGTATTACGATTATATGCTCTCTTACTCCCCATACGACCAGGTGAAGGCCATGGACTATCCGAACATACTGGTAACCACCGGATACTGGGATTCTCAGGTTCAATATTGGGAGCCGGCCAAATGGGTCGCTAAATTAAGGGATATGAAGACGGATGACAAGCTCCTGTTGTTCCATGTAAATATGGAAGCGGGGCATGGGGGGAAATCAGGCCGTTTCAGACGTTTCAGGGAAACGGCACTGGAATATGCATTCATGATGGATCTGATTGGAAT
>CAYOFK010000186.1:0-4631 GCA_964403185.1 uncultured Rikenellaceae bacterium
CGGTTATAAAAAGCCTGATAACTTGTTTCTTTAACGGAAAATACCTTTTGAGACAACCCCGAAATATTATTAGTATCTTGGATAGCCAAGAAATCGGTCCGGTCTTGATTCCAATCAGAAGAAATGGTCATGCCGGACCGGAATAGAAGAATTTTAACCAGAAAGCATTCCCTCAACCTGGCCCTGTGACATAAAAGCAGAGCTTTTACCGTATGTAGGCCAACCCGGTGGGTTATTCCCGGTTTTTCGTAATTTTATAAGGAATTACAAACGACGTGATTAAAAGACCTGCATATCTGCTTATTATCCTGTTCTGGATCTGTTCCGGCACACTATCAATGGCGCAACTGCATACCACATCAAGAAAGGCTTTGAAAATTTATAACCAGGCTTTACAGAGCTACCGGTTTGTAGATTATGAAAAAGCAGTTACGGAATTGAAAATGGTCCTTGCTGAGGATCCCGGATTTCTGGAAGCGCAGTTGCTGATGGCGGAGATATGTACGGATATGAAAAACTATGAACCTGCCATTGAGGCCTATCAGGCCGTAATAGATATCGATCCGGGTTTTTATCCCGGAGCCTTGTATAACCTTGGACGGCTTGAGGTATTGACAGGTAACTATTCAGACGCAACCGGACATCTGAATGCCTATTTGTCATACGGCGACATTAAGGAAAATCTCAGGATCAAATCCGAACGAAACCTGAAAACCTGTGCTTTTGCCCTCCGGGCCATGGCGGATCCGGTTCCGTTTAATCCTGTCAATCTGGGAAAAGAAATCAACTCAACTTATGATGAGTACTGGCCTTCCATTACGGCCGACAATAAAACCCTGGTTATTACAAGGCTGGAACCGGATCAGGGTCCTGTGAATGTAATGAGAGGCCGCAGGAAAATCGAAAACTTTTATGTCAGCCGGAACATCAATAATGTATGGACTATGGCTGAGAATATGGGAGCGCCAATAAATACAGGCGGCAACGAAGGAGCACAATCCCTTTCTGCAGATGGCTATTTTATGTATTTCACTGCTTGCGACCGGTCAACAGGTCTGGGAAGCTGTGACCTGTATATCTCATCGTCCCTTTATGGCAAGTGGTCGGCCCCTTCAAACATGGGTGCACCGGTGAATTCAAAATCATGGGAAGCACAACCGTCCATTTCTTCCGATGGAACCACACTGTATTTTGTGAGCAACCGGCCCGGTGGATATGGTAAAATGGACCTTTGGAAAACTTCCCTGACAGGTGGGGAATGGACCAAACCTGAAAATTTGGGCCCCGGGGTGAACACTCCCGATAATGAAATGTCTCCGCATATATCAAAAGATAATAAAACCCTCTACTTTTCTTCCGACGGTTGGGTCGGTATGGGGGGCTTTGACCTGTTTATTACCAGAAAAGACTCCGATACTGCATGGACTCCACCGGAAAACCTGGGGTATCCCATAAATACCTGGTCTGATGAAATAGGCATGATCGTGAGTGCGGACGGAACCATGGCCTATTATTCATCCGCCTTCAGTGACAGTACACGTAAAGATATCTACAGCTTTGAACTGTACACAAGGGTGCGGCCTGATCCTGTGTCCTATATTAAAGGAAGGGTCTTTGATGCAGAAACAAAAAAACCGTTGATTGCTAGATTTGAATTACTGGACCTGCTTTCCGATCAACCAACCATTCAGTCTTTTTCAAATTCGGATGGCGAATTTCTGGTCAGTTTGCCGGTTAACAACGACTACGCATTGAATGTTTCCCATCCGGATTATTTGTTTTATTCCGAACATTTTTCGCTGAAAGGTGTCACAACGGTCAGCGATCCGTTCATCATGGAAGTTGCACTAAACAAGGTGAAAGAAGGCGAAAGGTCTGTGTTGAGAAATATTTTTTTCGAATACAATTCTTATTCACTGCTTGAGGAAAGTCTTGTGGAACTGAGGAAATTATTAAGCTTTTTAAATTCAAATCCTGAAGTTAGTATCGAAATTCAGGGTTATACAGATTCTGAAGGAACTCCGGAATACAACCTTGATCTTTCGGAAAAACGGGCCAGGGCGGTTTACAATTTCCTCACTGATAATGGGATCTCAGAAACCAGGCTTAATTACAGGGGTTTTGGAGAAACACAACCTGTAGAGACCAACAAAACAGAGTATGGACGGTCCCGGAACCGAAGGATAGAAATCCTGGTAAAAAGAATTGACTCCTTACAGTGACCTTAATAGATCATTAAACAGTTTGAAATGAACAGGTGTACCTGGGCAAAGCATCCGCTTGAAATTGAATACCATGACAACGAATGGGGAGTGCCCGTTACAGATGATATTAAGCATTTTGAGTTTTTCGTTCTTGATACTTTTCAGGCTGGGTTGAGCTGGCTGACCGTGCTCAGAGAAAGACACCATTTCAGGAAGGCTTTCAGGGGTTTCAATATTTCCGAGGTTGCAGGTTTCGGGGACAAAGAAATTCTGGAACTTCTCGGGAATGAGAATATTATCAGAAACCGGCAAAAAATATTAGCCACAATAAATAATGCCGGATGTTTTTTGAAGTTGAGTGAAGAACACGGCAGTTTTAATAGCTATGTATGGTCTTTTGTGCAGAATGAAACCATTGAACGGCAATCAGGGATTGGTGCTCCAGGAAATATTTGAGAACCAGCACGAAAAAAGATTTCTCATTTTTACTATTTTGGTCTTCATTACTCAAATATTTAGTTTTATTCCTATTTAGTCAATTGAAAAAGTTATAGCAAATAATAAATATGCTAAAATATCTAACTTAACTACCCAAAAGGGGAGCTGCTATTTCTGGAGTCTGAAGGAATATGGGTACAGATTTATAAGGTGGCTTCCCTTCATCTTTTCAATGATCTTTTGACAATAAAGTCCAAAAAGTTGTTTCTCGCCGGCGCCAATCATTCCGGATATGAATTAATAAAAATTGTTTCTGTGGTTCCTGTGGTTTCTGTGGTTCCTGAATTGGGGTGTTGCGCCTGAGCCACAGGTTTCACTTGCGTTTATTCATGTTAAGCCACTTCGTGGTTTAGAACAAGTCCTGTAGAGCGACTTTGCAAGTCGCTTGAAAAACCCGGGAAAACCTATCAATAAAAGCGATTTTGCAAATCGCTAATCGACTTACCTGAGTCAAATTACCTGGTTTCGCAAAGCCACCCCATTGGGTGAATCCGGGGGTTATTAAGATTCAGGCTCCGAGAGTAGTTCCTTTACGGCGGAGATCATTTCTTTTTGCCGGAATGGTTTCTGGAATATTTTTGAGGCCCCGAATAAACGGGCCGACTCGAGGTATTCGCGTGAATCTATGCGTCCGCCGCCGGAGATGGCAATGATCTTTAATCCGGGATATTGCTTTTTCAATTCCCTTATGGTCTCAAGCCCTTCCTTTTCAGGCATGACAATATCCGTAATGATCAGGTCGGCCGGAAATTTCTTAAATAATTCGAGGCCTTCCTCTCCGTTCACAGCAATATCGACATCGTAGCCCGCTCTTTCAAGCATCCGTTTTAACATCATCAGGATGTTAGGTTCATCATCTATGACAAGTATCCGGGACATGATCTAGATCGTTTCAGTTACTTTATTATCCAATACTCTTCTAATCAGATTACTGAAGTTGCTTAGTACCAGAGGTTTGAAGATCACCGCATTGATGCCTTTCTTCTTTGCCGTTGATTCTGAAATGGAGTCGCTGAATCCGGTAATGATGATGGCCTTCAGGTCGGGTCTGAATTCCCTGAATCGGTCAATAAGGTCGGTACCGAGCATATATGGCATGGTTTGGTCGGTGACAATAAGGTCGAACTTGCCCGGGTTGGCTGTAAAATCCTCCAGGGCAGCCAGACTCTTGGTATGTACACTCACTTTATAACCCATACTTTCAAGCATGCGTTTACCCATGAAGGTGATTTCTTCCTCATCATCCACAAAAAGAATGTGCTCTTTTCCCTGCCTGACCTTTAACGCAACTTCCGACTCCTCTTCAGTAGAGGAATCGTGTTGGGGAAGGTAAATATAAAAGCTTGTTCCTTTGCCGGGTTCACTTTCAACTGTTATGGCTCCATTGTAGCTGTTAACTATACCATGAACCACTGACAATCCCAATCCTGATCCAACGCCCACATCTTTTTTGGTGAAGAAGGGTTCAAAAATGCGGTTTAAGGTCTGACGATCCATCCCATGGCCGGTATCCTGGATTGTGGTACAAATATAAGTTCCTATTTCAAGTTTTGGGATTTTCCTGATGAGGCTCCGGTTCACCTCTGTTTTCCTCAGTTTAACACTAAGTTTTCCCCCGGTTTCCATCATGGAATGATAAGCATTGGTGCATACATTCATGATCACCTGGTGGATCTGAGTGGCATCAGCCATGACGGTTCCACAATGCGGGTCCAGATCCTGAAGGATTTCGATGTTTGACGGGAAGGACGCCCTGATGAGGTTCAGCACTTCATGGATCACCTGATGCAATGGCAGGGGTTTTTTATCAACCTCAACCTGGCGGCTGAAGGTAAGGATCTGTTGAACCAGGTCTTTGGCCCTCAGTGCTGCATTATTGATTTGTTCAATATCGTACTTCAGGTTGCTGTCTTCTTCAAGTTCCTCCAG
>CAYOFK010000187.1:0-3457 GCA_964403185.1 uncultured Rikenellaceae bacterium
CGGGCGTTAAGAATTTGTCCACCGGACAAATTTAGCGAGGGGCCGGGGTTGCAGGGCGGGAAGGTTATTACACGCTGCAGACCTGCCAGAGAGGTCCCTGCCTGCCGGTCAGGCACGGCTGGCAGTGTCGAAAAAATCTCCTCTAAAAACCGTTTATATATTTAAACTTCAGGTAATCGATACCTGCCATATTTCCCGGCAGGGCTTTGGGATCCTTCCCAAGTATTTTAAAAGTCAAGGTATTCTGGCCTTTTTTCAATTTGTGCCTGCCCAGGTTAAACGTTCTGGTTAACACACCTGAAGGAATGTATCCGTTAATTGGTTGACCTGCAGGATTTCCATTAATATATGGCTGGACAATCCCATAGTCCCTGGCCTGTGTCATAGTAACCAGCACTTCATAATTTCCCTCTTCCCGGATGATAAATTTCATTTCCAGTTGGTGGCCTTTTTCAGCATGGTGCCACCAGAGTTGGGAATTTTCACTCCAGTCATACCAGGCGGCCGATTGTATTTCCACCTGGCCGCCATCTTTCCGGGCAACTTTCAACCATTCCCCTTCAAGAATGCCTTCAAATGAAATTTCGGGTTTATATATATCGGACCGGGACAGTGCAACCGGCCTCCTAACTGATTCAATATCCGGTGTGACATTTATTTCATACCCGGGCAGAACGTAATAGAAGGAAGCCATGGCAAAGTTTATTTTGGTCAGGGCCCAGTGCCAAAGCTCTATATCTGATTGAATACTCTTTTCAAATGGCATAGCATCAAGACTCCGATACCTCATATTTACTGTCATCCCGGGATGGAAATTTCCTGCTCCTGTCGGTTGGGCAATGAAGGGATGTGAGAATACCTCGGGCCGGCACCAGGCATAGCCATAATAGTCTTCGGTGCCTGTTCCGATACATGAGGGAAAGGTTTCTCCGTCCACGAAGATTTTCTCATCTCCTTCTCCCCACCAGGCGTCTGCAGTATTAAACACAGTGAGGGCATCCCCAACATAATGGCCCTTTCCAATGATGTCAACATAATTCACATCAAAATGCCATTCATCGGTTTCCCGCTCCTCATTACCGGCACTGTACAACTGGTGGTACTCATGCCAGGAACTCCCGAAATACATACTGGAGGATTTCCATTTGTATCTGATCAGTCCAATATCCAGGCTTGCTTCCACGGGTTGACTGCCGTAATTGACCAGGCTGATGCTGGCGGCTTCCCTGAAGGGCATCAGCCATTTTGAAGACATGGTTCCATCCAATTTAACCCGGGTAAACCATGTTTGTGAAGGATGGACCTCATAACCGGTCCCGAAAAACTCACCCACCGGGATCCATACAGTGCGTTGTTTGTCAAAAACAATGGACAGGACGGTTGAACGCAGTGCCTGTGAAACCTTGTCTGCTTTAATTTTTATCACAATTTCTGAGATCGCCTGCCCCGAAGCTTTGTGCAGGATGGTCAGCGAATCGGATGGCAGGATGATGGAATTTTCATAAAGATCATCAGTGACGGGAAAGGCGGGGTGTGCTTCCAGAAGTGTCTGCCCGGTTTTCATTACCAGAGCTTTGTTGTTTTCAAGAATTTCCCGGGAAAAAGATTCCACCACCGTTCCGTCTTCATATTTCCGGTAGTTGATGTTGTAATACACACTGGGCTTTCCTGACATCTCAGTGATCTCAATTGCATCGCATTCATAGGTGACCTTGCAGTGTGAAGCATATGGTATGGGAAGGTATAGATTATGACCACGGCGCCGGTAGTCAGTCAGAGGGGATACCGAACTGCTCAGAGGTTCACCAGCCAGCAAACCTCCACTGATCACTTTGAGTACGCTGTCTGCAATAACAGGTTCTGCGTAACCATCCAGGTAGATCCTCAGTATGCCTTCAGAGGCCCCGTCTCCTGCAAAGGTCATCCAGAACCGTACAATGGCTCCGGGGCCTGAGGCATCGAACAGGACAAACTCACGCCGTCCTTCATGGTTTTCTTCACGAATGAAATGAGTATAATCCTGGTTGGCAAACCAGCCTTCCTGTTCCGGACCTACACTTTTGCGGTCGTAACTGCTGAATTGTTCGATGGAATAAGAAGGGTCTGCAAAGTATGTTACATTGGTACGATCGGTCATTTCAAAAAGCAATCCATTAAACGTGACTGTCTTACTTGTACACGATGAGACCAGTAATACCAGGAGGCTGAGAAAAACAAGAATGTTTGTTGGCAGTTTCATGACATTGATTTTTTAGATTCTGGTAATTATTCTTTCTCATCACAAAGTAAAACTTAGTTGGAATATTATCAAATGAGTTTTTGAAAAGATTTATTAAATAAATACTTTAGACCTCTTTTTAGAGATGATCCGAAGAAGACATATGGTCCCGCTGCTGGTTTTCCTGTTTGTAGCCGGCATGCTGTCAGTGATGCAGTTGATGCTTGAAAATCCCATTATTCTGGTGGAGCGGTTCTGGCCGGGTTGGGGATGGCTTGAGATTTTTATCGTCGCCTCTTATGGGGCTGTTGTGGCCTTCAACATGCAGGACCCCCGAAAAGTCCCAACCTGGCGAAAATGGACCTGGACCTTGTTTTCAATTGTGTTTTTCGGCCAGTTATTTCTTGGTCTTGCCGGTTTTGAGAAATTTCTGATGACCGGGAAATTACACATTCCAGTCCCGGCTATGATCTTGTCCGGACCGGTTTTCAGGGGACAGTTGTCCATAATGACCCTGTTATTTTTAAGTACCGTAGTGCTTTCAGGACCAGCATGGTGCAGTCATCTGTGTTATTTCGGTGCCCTGGACGGACTGGCTTCGGGGCAAAAATGGAACCATCAGCCTCTTAAAAATAAGTCTGCTATAAAATTCACCTTGCTGGCTGCAATCATCCTGGTCACCCTGATCCTGAGATGGTTTTCTGTTCCCTTATGGCTCTCCACGGGTCTGGGCCTGTTATTCGGGACCGTTGGTGTGATGCTCATTGTTTTTGTTTCACGAAAACGGGGTAAAATGGTTCATTGTGTCCTTTATTGTCCTATTGGAACCATTGTACAATATCTTAAATACCTCAATCCATTCAGGCTTGAGATTGATCAGAGTTGCACCCTGTGTATGAAGTGCAGCAGTGTGTGTAAATATGATGCCCTGAATGTTTTGGATATTAAACATGGCAAGCCTGGGAAGAGTTGTACCCTTTGCGGCGATTGTCTCCAATCCTGTCAAGTTAATTCTTTTCAATATAAATTTCTGAAATTGAATCCTGCACACTCCAGAAATCTGTACCTTTTCATGACGGTTTCTCTGCATGCTGTTTTCCTGGCATTGGCAAGGATCTAAATTTGGCAAACCGCTTAGCGCTTTGGAAGCGCTTAACGGCTGGACCTGTGGGCAAGGATCCGGTATTTGGCAAACCGCTTAGCGCTTTGGAAGCGCTTAACGGCTGGACCTGTGGGCAA
>CAYOFK010000187.1:3557-4630 GCA_964403185.1 uncultured Rikenellaceae bacterium
GGATCCGGTATTTGGCAAACCGCTTAGCGCTTTGGAAGCGCTTAACGGCTGGACTTGTGGGCGAGGTTCTCCCTGAAGGAATCTGAATCATATTCAGGTTCGAAGCCGGGATTTGTAAAAATCAGACCCGAATCATAATTGAAGTATCCCTGGATATACTTGTTGGAAAGGGTATATACAAGATCTCCATTTTCATCAAGGAAGGTATCGCTGTCGGTGAGCAGTTGTTCAAGCACGATTTCGGGATTTGAAAGCTGAGCGATCTGCCCGGTGTAATAATCGAAGATCTTGTTGCCGATAGCTATGAGAATGACATTAGTGCCATAGGGTTTGTTCCTGTTGTGCTTATAGATCAGGTCCAGCTTGTCATCAACAATCCGTTCAGCGGTTTTGTAAAAGGAGTAGCGGAACTGAAAGCCTTCCTTCAGTATTGTTTCAGCAACTTCTGTTTCCTTTGTGTAATGAAGAAAGAGCCGGCACGAATCCTTTTCAGAAAAAATAAATTTCAGGATTGAAGGATCCAGGAATTTGTCTTTACCGATAAACTTTGTGAAGTCAATGAGATTCAGCTTTGAAAGCACTGTTGACAATTCATCCTTTCCCGTATTTTTATCACGGATGTCAAGTTTTTCCATGATAGACCGGATAAAAAGCTCTTTTTTTTTCATTTGGAAATACAGGTAAGCAATGATCAATACCAGTATTAAAGGGAGAAACAGTTCAAAATAGGGTAGGGCAGCAATTTCCATACAAATATGAACTCTGGAATTTCAGGTAAATTTATAATACAAGTATAAGGTATTCTACGATTTTATCATTGAGTGGTTTCGGGTTTCTTTTTAACACTTTTATTCTGTAACAAAAAAACCATCCGGAATTATCCGGAGGATCTGATCAGTAAAGGCTAATCTTCTAATGTTTGTGGTCACCAAAGTAGATTTGTTCGAAGTTGTACACTGATTCATTCAACTTTTTTACTGTTGCCAGGTCGGTTGATTGCTTTGCCTTCATTGCAAAGACCAGAATCTCATGAAGGCTTGCCAACTGCCTGACATATTTTGAATACTTTTCTT
>CAYOFK010000188.1:0-4626 GCA_964403185.1 uncultured Rikenellaceae bacterium
TCGCCGTAGCTTTCTTTGATCGCCGTAGCTTTCTTTGATCGCCGTAGCTTTAGCGAAGGTGATAGCGAAGGTGATAGCAAAGGTGATAGCGGATGCACAAGCAATTGCGAAGGTGGAGCACCCAGCACTTTCAGCCTAAACTCTCTAAACCTTCTAAACCTTACTCCTCAACTCTCTTCGCCCTCCGAAGTTCTGACGAAGGAGGGTCAACTCTTCTAATTTTTAATGACTGCCTGGGCGGCTGCAAGGCGGGCTATCGGCACCCTGTACGGCGAGCAGCTCACATAGTCCATTCCGACCATGTGGCAGAATTCAACCGAAGATGGTTCTCCGCCGTGTTCACCACAGATCCCGATTTTGAGATTGGGATTTGTTTTTCTTCCCCCCGTAGTGGCCATTTCAACAAGTTGCCCGATTCCTTCACGGTCCAGCACCTGGAAGGGGTCGTTCTTCAGGATGCCTTTTTCAATATAGATGGGCAGGAAGGTACCGGCATCATCACGTGAATAGCCGAATCCCATCTGCGTGAGGTCGTTTGTCCCGAAAGAGAAAAATTCAGCTGATTCAGCAATCTTAGCGGCTGTTAGAGCTGCCCTGGGGATCTCGATCATGGTGCCTACCAGGTATTCAATGGTATCGCCTTTTTCTTCAAAAACCTTTGCAGCTGTTGACCGGACGATCTTTTCCTGCAGTATGAATTCTTCAGATGTACCGATAAGCGGTATCATGATCTCAGGAATGGCAGTAACTCCCCTCTTCTTCAGGTTCAGAGCAGCTTCAATAATGGCCCTGGCCTGCATTTCCGTGATTTCGGGATAGGTGATTCCCAAACGGCAGCCCCTGTGGCCAAGCATTGGGTTGAATTCGCTCAGCGCCTCAACCTTGGCTTTTATTTCCTCAACACTTACGCCCATTTCCCTGGCCATTTCTTTTTGATTTTCGTCTTCGTGCGGCACAAATTCATGCAGAGGCGGATCGAGCAGGCGAACGGTTACCGGGAGGTCATGCATGGCTTCAAAGATACCTTCAAAATCGCTGCGTTGGATAGGCAGCAGTTTGTCGAGGGCTTTTCGCCGCCCGGTTTCATTACCGGCAAGGATCATTTCACGCATGGCTTTAATGCGTTCGCCTTCAAAGAACATGTGTTCGGTGCGGCAAAGCCCGATGCCTCGGGCCCCGAACCCCCTGGCAATGGCTGCATCATGCGGGCTGTCTGCATTTGTTCTGACATACATCCTGGAATGGGTATCTGCCATTTCCATCAAGCTGCCAAAATCGCCGCTGAGTTCCGGATCAATGGTTTGGATCTTTCCTTCATACACTTCACCGGTAGATCCGTTCAACGAGATCCAGTCGCCCTCATTGAATGTTTTCCCATCCACCGTAAAGGATCTTTTCCTGTAGTCAACCAGCATGCTCCCGGCGCCGGAGATGCAACATTTACCCATGCCGCGTGCCACTACTGCAGCGTGGGAGGTCATTCCGCCGCGGGCAGTGAGAATTCCCCTGGCTGCATTCATGCCCGCCAGGTCCTCGGGGGAGGTTTCGATGCGGACCAGGATGACCTGTTTGCCGTCTTCAGCCCATTTTTCCGCCTCATCGGCAAAAAACACAATCTGGCCTGTAGCGGCCCCGGGAGAAGCCGGCAGGCCTTTAGCCAGCACATGTGCCTGGTCAATGGCCTTAAGGTCGAACACCGGGTGCAGCAATTCATCGAGTTTTATAGGTTCGTTTCTCAGGATGGCCGTTTTTTCATCAATTTTTCCTTCACGAAGCAGATCCATGGATATTTTGATCATTGCAGCTCCGGTGCGTTTTCCGTTCCGGGTTTGCAGCAACCAGAGTTTGCCTTTTTGTATGGTAAACTCCAGGTCCTGCATATCGAGGTAATGGTTTTCAAGCTTTTCCTGTATGTCAAACAACTCATTGTAAATGGCGGGCATGGTTTCTTCAAGAGAAGGATAATTCCCGGCCCGTTCCTTTTCAGATACATTGGCCAGCTCGGCCCAGCGCAGAGATCCGGTTTTAGAGATTTGCTGGGGTGTTCTGGTTCCTGCCACCACGTCTTCGCCCTGGGCATTGATCAGGTATTCACCGTTGAACAGATTCTCCCCGGTACCAGCGTCTCTGGTAAAGGCAACACCGGTGGCAGAATCGTCGCCCATATTACCGAAAACCATGGCCTGAACATTCACGGCTGTGCCCCATTCATCGGGAATCTTGTTCAGTCTTCTGTAAACATTGGCCCTTTCGTTATTCCAGCTATCGAATATAGCCATCACAGATCCCCAGAGTTGTTCCCAGGGATCGGCGGGAAAGTCTTTTCCGGTTTTTTCTTTTACTGCTTTTTTAAACCTCCCAACCAATTCTTTAAGTTCATCCACACCAAGGTCGGTATCCAGTTCAACGCCTTTTTCCTCTTTCAGACCATCTATGATCTCCTCAAAAGGATCGGCATCTTCCTTGGAAGTCGGTTTCATTCCGAGTACCACATCACCAAACATCTGCACAAAACGGCGGTAGGAATCCCACACAAACCGCTCATTGCCTGTTTTTTCAACCAGTCCTTTTACAGCTGCATCGTTCATTCCCAGGTTCAGGACAGTGTCCATCATTCCCGGCATGGAGGCACGGGCGCCGGAACGTACGGACAGAAGAAGCGGATTTTCATTGCTTCCGAATTTCATTTCCATGATCTGTTCAATTTGTTTTATGGCTGCTTCCACTTCGGGAGTAAGCAAGTCAACAGCTTTTCCGGATCCCAGTTGGTTGTATTCGGTACAAACCTCGGTAGTGATTGTAAATCCCGGAGGGACTGGTACGCCAATTAAGTTCATTTCGGCAAGGTTGGCTCCTTTGCCACCGAGAAGGTTCTTCATGCCTGCTTTTCCTTCTGCTTGTTTGTTTCCAAACGTGTAAACTCTTTTTCTGTCTGACATAATTATGAATTGGTTTAAAAATGATACTCAAAAAATTCCCCAAAAGTAATAATATTTTTCCTATCTGTGAAGTTAAAGAGGCCTGGTTGTGAAAAAGTTAACAGATTGGTACAGAAGTTCACGGGAAGGTTATTACACTCTCAGTTTCAGCTTATTTCAGGCACTTATTTCATGACCGTGGATGGAACCGGATGATGGTATCCCGGAGATACTCTCTGTCGAGGTGGGTGTAGATTTCCGTAGTGATGATGGATTCATGCCCCAGCATCTCCTGAACGGCTCTGAGATCCGCCCCTCCGTCAATCAGGTGGGTGGCAAATGAATGCCGGAATGTGTGTGGACTGATTTTTTTCTTAATACCGCTTTGTTCACGGAGTTGTTGTACAATCAGGAATAACATCACTCTGGATAATTTTCTGCCATTCCGGGTCAGAAACACAATGTTTTCGCAGCCCTTTTGAATTTTTCTGAGTTTATTGCGGTCTTCAAAATAGTATTTGACTTCCTTAATGGCCTGGTTGCTGATGGGTATCAGACGTTCCTTTTTACCTTTTCCAACCACCTTCACATACCCCAGCTTAAAATAGAGGTTTGACATTTTCAGTTCAATCAACTCGGTAACTCTGAGTCCGCAACTGTAGAGGGTTTCGAGCATTGCTTTATTTCTCCGGCCTTCACTCTTACTGAGATCTATGCAGGATATCAGTGTATCAATTTCCCGTACTGACAGCACCTCCGGCAATTTCCTTCCGATCCTGGGGGTTTCCAGCAAGGCCGAAGGATCAAGCTGGATGCGTTCCTCAAGCAATAAGTATTTAAAGAATGATTTCAGGCCGGAAATGATCCTTGCCTGGGATCGCGGGCTGACACAAAGCTTGTTGAGATACTTAATAAAATCCCTGAGATGGTTTATATTGACAGTCTCCGCAGGCACGTCCATACTGTGAATTTCAAAGTAGGTTTGCAGTTTTGAAACATCCCTGAGATATGCCTCAACAGAGTTTTCGGATAAGGATTTTTCCAGACTGAGGAAAATTTTAAAATCCCTGATATTTTCAGACCAACCATGTTCCATTAATCTGCACTTTTTAATTTAAATCAGAAATTCGCCATGAAGGTTTGATAAAATATCTTTAGCCTCATCACGGCTTAACACAACAGGTAAACGTTTCCCGATTCTTGCATATTTAAAGTCAAAATCCTTCAGTGGAATTTTTAATACTTTTTTGTGCAAAAAAACCAGTGCATTTAATGCCTGGTTTTGAGTAGAAGCTGAAACTTTTCTTTCAACTGCAAGGTAGGTGAGGAATTCCGCTATCTCCTTCGCACCCATCTCATCTGGATGTCTTTTATTATGGAAAATAATAAACCGGTATATCCAACTGACATAAGTTTTTTCAGTACTATAGCTGAAATGATTTGTGCGAATTACTTCCCTTACATGGTCTAAAAACTTCGATCCTTTCATTTTTTGAAAATTAATTAAGTATATTCGCGCAAATATAACATATTATGCTGCATTTTGCTATAATCTGCTAACATATGTCTTATTATATTATAAGCATGATTTTTTTTAAATACAGGATAATATTTATAAATTTGCTTTTTATGCCGCTTTTGGCAGTAGAATATTATGTTAAGCAGCAATTGAACAAATATGATATTTCATATTGCGAGGGGAAAATAA
>CAYOFK010000189.1:0-4526 GCA_964403185.1 uncultured Rikenellaceae bacterium
GATCATCATGTTCAATATCTTCATCGATATCCTGTTTACGGATTTCAACCTCTTTGCTTTCCTCTTTCCTGACCGGTGATTTTTTATCTTTTTTCTGCTTCTTCTTTATTAAAGTATCCTGCAGAATGGTAACCGGACCCGGATTTATCAGTTCCCATGTAAGCAGACCCGGACTGCTTATTTCAACAGCCAATTCATTCCTGAGTGGCTCCTGTACAGGCTTTGGCTTAAAAGCCACAACTGTCAGGAGGAGTAAAACTGATACTGCGGGTACAATCAAAGAGTTCGACCTGTTTGAATCACGTTTAAGCAGGCGTTTGATTCTGGCTAAAAGCCTGTGTTTGTTATTAGAGAATGCTACCATTATTTCAAGTTTTTTTGAGTGAATATTCTGCATATTAGATAATGCCTTTACATAGGTTATTTCTTCTTCACAATACTGCATTGCCATATCATCGCAGCTGTTTTCACGTTCTTTCCGGATGAAGTTTGACATCCACCAAACCGCAGGATGATAAAAAAACAAAACCTCAACCAGGCTTTGAACAACATTTACAAGGAAGTCATGACGTTTAATATGAGCAAGTTCGTGAGCAATAATAGCTTCAACCTGATTGGCAGGAATGCCTGAGATCAGTTCCGCCGGAACCAATAATACGGGCTTTACAGATCCAAAGACCTGAGGGATCTTTATCCTGGCCGATTCAAAGATCCTGATCCGGGATCCGATATGCATCTTTTGTTTTACATTGTGGATCATCCTGACTAATCTGCCGGAAGGGGTTTCTCTGCCACTCATGACCCCGTATCCGGCATAAATCATTCCTCCCAAAAACCGCGTTCCGAACAAAACCACACCCAATATCCACAAAATGGTCAGTAGGTAGCAGTTCTGAAGAATGAATTCCCCGATACTATTCATGGCTGAAAACAGAGTGTGCCTGATACTTGTGATGGTAGATGTTTTGAATAAAGCCGGATCAAGATCCCTGGTTACACCTTTAAGATCAGAGCTGGCGACAACCGGATCCCGGATGTACTGACCAAGATTGTTGACAAAGTTTATGGAGACCCAAACGACAAAGCCAAAAAGGAATACAAGAGTAATCAGGTATCTCAGATTTGAATTTTTTTGCGACAAAAAACCCAGGATGGTGAATAGAATGAGAAATACCAGGAAGCCCTGCCATACAGAATTTAACAGGGTCCATCCCATGGCCTGTGCAAATTCATCGGTTATAATGTTTTGGGGGAAACTCATTGCCTTTCCTCCTCTATATCTTTAATTACTTTTTTGATTTTAGATAGCTCACCCCTTGAAGGTTTATGTGAACCAAGGGCCTGCATTACCATATTTGATGCAGAACCGCCGAAGGCTGTTTCAAGCAGGCGATTCATCAGGTGGATCTGTGTTTCATGCTGATCAACCCAGGCTGTATAAACATGTGATCTGGAATCCTCATTACGTTTGACCAGTCCTTTATCAAACATGATCTGCATGATTTTCAAGGTTGTGGTATAACCGGTAAGTTTTTTCTCATTCATCTTTTCATTTACGTACCGGACGGTGCAGGATCCCTTCTTCCAGAGTATCCTCAGGATGTCCATTTCTGCTTCGGTGGGTGTCATATCAACATTTTTAAATAAATCATACGAATACTTTCGTATGCCAATATACGAAGATATTCGTAATATGCAAATTATTTTAACATTATTTATGAAAACAGGTGGGAAGTCAGTACAGGGGGCCAAGGATCCGTGACATGGATTCTTTTATTTTTTGCTTACGCGGGCGTTTCTTCCATGCGGTGGGTCGGATGTGTTTACTCTTTTTCAAATCTTCCTCGAAAATGGCTACCAGTTGCCCTGTTATTTCTTCATTATATATCAGGGCATTCACTTCAAAGTTCAGGTCAAAACTTCTGTTATCAAGGTTTGCGGTGCCCACCGATGAGAATATACCATCTACCAGAACGAGTTTGGAATGGTTGAATCCACTGCTATACAAATACACATCGATGCCCGCAGCCAACAATTCACTCACATAAGAAAGGGAATTCCAGTAGGCCACCGTGGAATCTGATACGGAAGGCAGCAGGATTTTCACCCGGATCCCGCTCAGAGCCATGGTACAAAGAGCAGTTAATACCGACTCATTGGGTGAGAAATAGGGTGTGGATATGTAAATATAATCTTTGGCTGATGTGACGGCAGCCAGATACGCCTGCATTATTGAAGCCCAGTCTGAGTCAGGCCCACTGGCAGTGATTTGCACAAGATGTTGTTCATTGACCTTAAAATCGGGAAAATACTTTGCCTGGTTTCCAATGATGGTTTTTGAAACAAAATACCAATCCATTGAGAAGATGGTTTGCAATGAATGTACTGCTTCGCCTTCAAGCCGGAGGTGTGTATCTCTCCAGGCTCCAAGTTTTTTTGTTCCATACAGATACTTATCAGCCAGATTGAGGCCGCCCACAAACCCAATTTTACCATCTATTACCGTAATTTTTCTATGGTTCCTGAAGTTGACCTTGGAAGTAAGATATGGAAACCTTACGGGCATAAAATCAAAAACCTCAATGCCTGAAGATTTCATTGAGGCCACATATTTTTTACCGATCTTCCAACTGCCTACATCATCATAAATAATTCTGACTTTCAGACCCTCCCCTGCCTTTTCCATAAGGGCATCTTTGAAAGTTTGCCCTATCTGATCAGATTCCCACCGGTAAAACTCCATATGTATGTGGTCTGTGGCCCCGTGGATGGCCTCCAACATGGAATCAAATGTATCCGCACCATTGCTAAGCACATCCACTTTGTTCCATTCGGTAAGTATGGCCTTGCTGTTTCTTAACAGCAACATCATGATGTTGGATTTACTTTTTATCTTTTCATCTTCCAGAAGATCAAGATTCTGCAGGTCATCTATTTGCTTTTGACTGATATTGGCAATGCGAATGAGATCCCTCAACCCCTTTCTGGAAAAGATTTTCTGCTTTCTGTAATTCTGTCCGAATACAATATAGAAACCAAATCCCAAAATCGGGATCATCATGATCACCATGATCCACGATATGGTTTTTACCGGATCCCTGTTCTCAAGAATGATCAGGAGTACGGTGAAAAGCACCGTAATGCCATAAGCCACAGCGATGACCAGTGTTATTGGGCTCCAGATGTTATTCCATGTCAAAGCAAGTATCATCGATTGAATATGGACAGAATGGTTAAATAAAAGTAAAAAAAAATATCTTACGCCCGTCGGGCTTTTATTTTATGCCAGGCAGCACCTATATAAATCAGTAATAAAAAAGGGGCGGTCTCAAAACAAATTGAGACCGCCCCCTTTGACTTATAGATTAAAAGGTCGTTAGAATAACAGACCAACACTGATAAGTACCTGGCTGGTTCTTATATCTGTCGGGAAATCAGTACCTCCGATTGTCACCTTGTCACCCAATTTACTCAGATTTCCTTCATATCTGACATCAAAGGTCAGCTTTTTCAATAAATCGAAGCCCAGTCCGGCCTGATAGCCCCATTTCATACCCTTCAGGTCAGCCTCAAGGCCATCAAGGTCATTTTTCTGACTCAACACCAGATGTCCGGAAGGACCAACATTCAAACGTATTGGTCCAAGATTAACACCAATGAGTAAGGGAATGTCCAGACGACTCATATCGAATGATTTCAAGACTTCTCCTGCGGCGGGATTATTAGGATCTTCATATGTAAATTTACCACCGGTTGAAGTAAAATAAGCTTCAGGCTGGAGATACAGCATCAATAATTTAATCCTCAGGAAAGCTCCGGCATGGAACCCCCATTGAGCTTCTTTTGCCTGTGTAAGAATAGCGTCAGGACTGTCAACATTGTCAAACTTAAACGATGCGGTGTTTGCGCCCGCTTTGAGTCCAAACTTTACCTGGGCCTGTGAAAGTATACAAACAGATGATAATAGGAACACAAATAATAATTTTTTCATAACAGCGGATTTTAGATGAATGGTTCTGTAACCGGCAAAGTAAATTTTATTGTTAAGTATATAACGTAATTTTCCTTATTTAGTACTTAGTAGACTGTGTTTCCGGGAAAAAAGTTGCTTTTAAAACCTTCTGACAGGGAACTAATCCCTGCTGTCAGCCGGGAATGAATCAAGTAATAATCCGGATATTCGACTGTCTTTAAGCAGGTTGTGAATTCAGATTTTTCAGGAAGGACTTTGTTTTAAGGAAATTAATGTGGCTTCATTTTTTACAATTATACTCTCACTGATTAAATTTCCAGGTTGGTCATTTCCTTTGTTAATTCATAGCTGTATTCCGGATACTCGTATATCGGTATTCGCGGTTCAGTTTGTCCGGTTGAATACCCATAAATACTTTTATATTCTTCACTGTCCTCTCCCATCTCCTCCAGTTGTTCGAGGTATTCGCTGACTGATTTTGATTCAATAATGATCATCTTTCCCATTTTCTGAATGATGGGACTGTGCGACCTTGTATTATCATGGTCAAATT
>CAYOFK010000190.1:0-4505 GCA_964403185.1 uncultured Rikenellaceae bacterium
TTGATCAGGGAACTGATCATGTTAAACAAAGTAAAATAATTCTCAAAATCGCGCGTGGACATCAATCCCATTGAATGCAGGTTGGGAGCAAAAATATATGCATCCTCATAAATAGTACGGTCCTGGATCACTGTCTTCCCTGCTTTCCGGATATCAAGAATTTGGTTGAAACGGCTGTTCAGGAAGTAAATCTGAAGGTTGAATGACCAGCGTTGCATATCTTCATAAAAGTCGTTCAGATATGGGTTGTCGTCCACGTCCTCATAATGAGGATCCCAGTTATAGTGTTTGGAAAGCAATCCTGTAAGCGTGGTTTTTCCGGAGCCGATATTCCCGGCAATAGCAATGTGCATGGTTCAACTTTATTGGTTCTTGGAATCAACTAAAAGTACGAAATATTTTGTTTCAACGGATGATTTTTTAATACCTGCATTCCTGATTATGATCAGAGCATTGTGCGGGGCCATACGATCACTGGTTGCGACTCTCAATGAGCAGGATCTCCTCAACATATTGACGGTTATTGGACAGTCTGGGGATTTTATTTTGGCCGCCAAGTTTACCCCTTTCTAAAAACCAGTTATAAAAGGTACCCTTTTTAATTTTTTTTACCACCGGTTTTACAAGTGTGAGGTCTTTAAATCTTTTTGCTTCATAATCGGAATTCACCGACATCAGGGCGTGGTCCAGTAATTCCGTAAAATAATCAAGGTCAACCGGATCCTGCTCGAACTCGATCAGCCATTCGTGTGTTCCCTGCCGGTCTTCAGTCATAAATACGGGAGCTGCGGTATATTCTGAGATCTGGGCTCCGGATTTTTCACAGGCAATGGAAAGAGCATTTTCAGCATTATCGATGATGATTTCTTCCCCAAAGGCATTCATGAAATGTTTCGTGCGTCCGGAAATCCTGAATTTATGCGGAAAAACCTGTGAGAAAATAATGGTATCGCCAATTATGTAACGCCACAACCCCCCATTGGTGGAGAGTACAATCGCATAGTTCACTTCCGGAACCACCTCGCCAATTGAAACAGTTTTGGATTCCAGACCCTTGAATTCACTCATTGGAATGAATTCATAAAATATTCCATAATCAAGCATCAGTAGCATGTCATCTGTACCAGGATGATCCTGGATCCCGAAAAAACCCTCCGAAGCATTGTAGGTTTCCATGTAATTCATGTTGTGCGAAGGAATGAGCTTCCTGAATTGTTTGCGGTAGGGGGTAAAGCTCACTCCGCCATGCACGAACAATTCAAGGTTCGGCCAGACTTCAAGGAGGTTTGTTTTGCCGGTTTTTCGTAGTATGTATTTAATAAGCACCAGATTCCAGGAGGGGACGCCGGCCAGATTGGTTACGTTATCATCTATGGTTGTGCGTGTGATCTCAGCCATTTTTTTATCCCACTCATCCATCAGGGCAATTTTCTGACTAGGGGTGCGGATAAAATCTGCCCAGAAAGGAAGATTCTCAATAAGAATGGCAGACAGATCGCCATAGTATGATTGATTTGAGTAATTGTTGATCCTGTGACTGCCGCCCAGTGTGAGGCCTTTCCCTTTAAAGATATTGGTTTCCGGATAATTTGCACAATGAATGGCCAGCACATCTTTCCCCCCTCTGAAGTGGCAGTTGAGCAGTGCCTCTTTGCTCATGGGTATGAATTTGCTTTTGTCACTTGTAGTTCCGGATGATTTGGCAAACCATTTAATTTCACCGGGCCAGAGAAGGTCTTTTTCACCATTGCGGATCTTATTTACAAAAGGTTTTAGTTCATCGTAGGTTTGCAAGGGTATGGCACTTTGAAAATCCCTGAAAGAACGGATTGAGGAATAATCATGCTTCACACCCCATTTGGTTTCCTTTGACTTATCAATCAGTTTTGTCAATTGTTCGTCCTGAACCTCAACGGGGTATGCTTTGAACAGGTTGATCTGATGGATCCTTTTTACATTCAGCCAATTGACTATGGAAGGTATGAGAGGCATATCTGGAGTCTGGTAATTTAAAGGACCATAAAATTAATCAATTATTCATTTCCTGAGGGCAGATCAGAGGATGAGAATACATCTTTCAGAATTTTCAGGGATTTTAATCCGGAAAGTTCCTGATCATGCAACTGGTAATAATCAATGATATATTCCATCATGCAAATCCGGTCGGCCTGCGAAAAACTGAAGCTGTTCATGGTTTGAAAATCACTTTTTAAGAGATCATAAAACAATGAAGCATGTGGTTTTGGGATGTAAAACGGGTGGTTGGGTAATCCGGATCTGAAGACTCCCTCGCGAAGATCAAAGCAAGCATGCGCAGATGCTGCAGAAATATTTGGCTGAAATCCGAGGAAGCGGATCAGTTGTAAAAGAAAAATAAAGTGGAAATTTGCCACACTTTCATTGGTCTGATCTAAAAAAATCAGCGCATTTGACAGATACTGATACAGCTTTGGAGCTGATTCCTGGGTTTTCAGGCACCTGTACAGAATTTCCGCAAGGAACAGGACGATGCTCCTTTTAGTTACACTGAATGGAATAGTGGAATATGAAACATGGGATTTGAACTCTTTTATGCGGTGCATGTTCCGGGAAACCCGGTAATAAACATCCAGGTCGAGTTGAAAAAGAGGCTGAAACAGGTTGATGTTGCCGGCGCTTCCTTTTCTTCGCATGCCTTGCACAAGAAAGGTTTGCCTGCCAAAGTTTTCGGTAAACATGTACACGATGATCCCGCTTTCACGATACTTAATATGATGGAGAACAAGACCTCTGGTTTTATGGATCATTAGTTAAGAATCCGATGTTTTTTTTAATTTTAAGCTGGCATTATGAAAACAGGATCATCCTGTTTGGATCATATCCATTAAAATCAATTCCCAAAATACAGATTAAAATACCGAATATAAGAACAACCATGAAGCAAAGCAAGGAAAAGGAACTTGTAAAAAGAATCGCTAAACTGGCGAAACAAAACCAGGAACTGGATGACCAGATCAGGAGGCTGCATGCATTGAGTGAAAAACTCAGTAAGGAAAATGAAAAGTACAAGGCTTTATTGTCCCAGTTAAAGCCGGACCAGCTCACAGGATTAAAGGAGGAAAAGAAATCGTCGTCCTTGAAATTTAAAATGGCCACGGTCCTGATGGCTAATATTCAGGGATTTTCAAGGGTTTCAAAAGATGTGGATTCGGGGGCTCTGATGGATGAACTTGATGAGATCTTCTATAAGTTTGATACGTCTGTGGAAAAATATAATATTGAAAAGATCAAAACGATAGGTGACAATTACATGTGTGCCGGTGGCGTTCCGGTTAAGAATATCACCAACCCGATTGAAGTGATCCTGGCTGCCCTGGAAATGAAACACCACCTTGAGAATCTTCAACGGCTTAAAGGGTCGGATGAAATGAATCAATGGAAACTGAAACTAGGCATCCATACCGGTCCGGTCACCGCCACAGCCTCAGGAAAACGGAAAATCTCGTATGACATAAAGGGAGACACAGTCAACACGGTCAGCCGTATTGAAGCCAATGCTGAAGAGGGTAAAATCATCATTTCAGTGATGACCTATGAGCTTGTTAAGGAGTTTTTTTACTGTGAATATTATGGAAAAATGCCGGTAAAGTATAAAGGTGATGTAGACCTGTATGAAGTGATAGGCATAAAACCGGAATTTTCAACAGATGGAAAAGGTAAAGTCCCGAACCATGCATTAAAAATCAAGTTCGGACTGATTCAGTTTACGGATATTCAGGAGATTATACTCGATAAACTTGAAAAGGAACTGCCGAAATTCTTATATTATCACAATGTTAAACATACGGTTGATGTAGTGACCGAGGTAGAACTGATCGGATGGGCTGAAGGTGTTTCCGACGAGGATATTCTGTTGCTTAAAACAGCCGGTTTGTTCCATGATGCAGGACACATTATTGAATATGACAACCATGAATTCCATGGAACGGAACTGGTGCGGGAAATGCTGCCGCATTATGGCTATACCCCGGATATGATAGATAAAATATGCACCATCATTATGGCAACAAAACTTCCTCCCCGGCCACATACCCTTCTTGAAGAGATCATCTGCGACTCGGATCTGGATTATCTGGGACGCAGCGATTTTATTCCCGTATCTAACACCCTTTATAAAGAATTAAAAGAGCAGGATAAAATTGGAACCTTGAATGATTGGAATAAGCTCCAGGTGAAATTTCTGTCCGTCCACCAGTTTTTTACAAAAACGGCCCGCAGTCTCAGGGAAGTTAACAAACAAAAACAGATTGAACGGATATCCAGCCTGATTACCGAAGACTAGTGTGGAATTTAGTTATTGTCACACTAGGATCAATTAATAAACAGAATCTTTGTAATGAAGGTTTGAGAACCATCCTCATTGGTGATAAAGACCAGATATACACCTGTTTTTACACGTTGGCCATTTACATTTTTTCCATCCCAGATGGCCTGTCCGCCCAGGGATTCTGTTTCATAAACCAGGA
>CAYOFK010000191.1:0-4456 GCA_964403185.1 uncultured Rikenellaceae bacterium
GACGTTTTAAGGGCCTCTTCGGATGGATCTTTTCTACAGATCATAAGAGAATAGGCCTTCTTTATTTATATTCAATACTGGGATTTTTTGTCATTGGGGCCTGCCTGGGCTTATTGATGAAGTTGGAATTGATAGCTCCCGGGGAAACCCTGTTTGGAGCGCAAACCTATAACAGCCTGTTCACTGTTCATGGTGTCATTATGATATTCCTTATTGTAATTCCCGGGCTTCCGGCCACTTTTGGAAACTTCATGCTGCCCCTCATGATCGGTGCTGAAGATGTGGCTTTTCCCAGGCTGAACCTGTTCTCGTGGTGGATATACGTTTTCGGAGCCTTCCTTGTGGTGATCTCATTATTCACCGGCGGAGGTGCACCGGATACGGGATGGACCTTTTATGCACCCTACAGTTTTAAGACCAGCACCAACATGCTGCCGGCCATACTTGGTGCATTTGTGCTTGGGTTTTCTTCCATCCTCACGGGGCTGAACTTCATTGTAACCATTCACAGGATGAGGGCACCCGGAATGACCTGGTTTAAGATGCCCTTGTTTCCATGGTCTCTTTATGGAACTGCCTGGATCCAGCTACTTGCCACACCTGTTGTGGGCATCACCCTGTTGATGGTTGCTGCAGAACGGGTTTTCCACATCGGATTTTTTGATCCGGCACTGGGAGGCGACCCGATTCTCTATCAACATCTGTTCTGGATCTATTCACACCCTGCAGTTTATATCATGATCCTTCCTGCAATGGGAGCCATTTCAGAGATCATCCCCACCTTCTCGCGAAAATCAATATTCGGGTACAAAGCCATTGTGCTCTCCACACTGGCCATTGCATTTGTGGGATACTTTGTATGGGGACACCATATGTTCACTTCAGGTATGAGTGGTCCGGCCCTGTATGCATTTTCAATTCTTACATTCCTGGTAGCCATACCCAGTGCAATAAAAGTATTCAACTGGGTATCAACCATGTATAAAGGATCTATAAACCCGCGGATTCCTTTTTACTGGGCAGCCTCATTCATTTTTCAATTCCTGATCGGAGGGCTGACCGGACTGGTTCTCGGATCACTTGCCACGAATGTTCATGTTCACGATACACATTTTGTCGTGGCTCATTTTCATTATATAGTTTTTGGGGGGGTGGGTTTTGCATTTTTTGGAGCCATGCACTACTGGTTTCCGAAAATATTCGGAAAAATGTACAATGTGAAGTGGGCCACTATAGGATGGCTGACTTTTTTTATTGGTTTTACCACACTCTATGGCCCCATGTTTTATCTCGGAATAAAAGGCATGCCCCGCAGGTATTTCGATTATATGGATGACTTTACCGGTCCGAATGTCATTTCATCCTTTGGCGCCATGGTCCTTATTATTGGCCTGATCATCATCATCACCAACCTGATCTGGTCGGCGCGTAAAGGTAAGAAATCCGAAGCGGACCCCTGGGGCGGAAGCACTCTTGAATGGACGGTTCCTTCTCCTCCTCCTTTATTGAATTTCGATCAAATTCCGGAAGTTACTGAAGGGCCTTATGAATATAAATAACACATGACACTGCGTGGAACAACAACACCCACATAGAGATGACCTCGCCTCAAAGATAGGCATGTGGCTGTTCATATTTACTGAGATGCTGCTGTTCGCAGGGCTCTTCCTGGTGTATTCAGTTTACAGGTACAGAAACCCCGGGGCATTTCATCTGGCAGCAGAAGAACTTGACACCTTCATTGGAACTGTTAACACAATCATCCTTTTGGTGAGCAGCATGACCGTAGCCATGTCCATTACGGCCATTCAAAAAGACAGTAAAAAACATTCCCTGATACTGATCGGCATTACCCTGTTGCTGGCCCTTGTTTTTCTCATCAACAAGTATTTTGAATGGGGCGGAAAGATTGCGCATGGGTTTTACCCCGGCTCTGAATACCTCCGGGAACTTGGCCACGGGGATGTGTTGTTTTTCGGATTGTACTTTTTTATGACGGGTTTGCATGCCCTTCATATTATTGCAGGAATGGCCATTCTTGGAGTGGTCTGGTATAGAGTCTATAAAAAACATATCCATCAAACCAATTATGTTTTTCTGGAAAACGGGGCTCTCTACTGGCACCTTGTTGACCTCATATGGATCTTTTTGTTTCCCTTGTTTTATCTCATCACTTAACATGCACCGGACATGGACAACAACAATCATCATATAATCCCGTATAAAACCTATTTTATCATATTAGGCCTTTTAATTATTTTGACTTTAATATCCGTGTCGGTAACAAGTATTGAACTCGGAGCCTTAACCGTCACCATTGCACTTTTTCTGGCCTCCGTAAAATCTGTTTTGGTTCTGACTTATTTCATGCATCTCAGGTTTGACCAGAAAATATTTGCCATAATGGTTGCCGGAATTATTGCCATCATTATTATAGTCATTATCATTACGTTCCTGGATTATTTTTTCAGATAGATATGAATTCATCCTCAAACCAAGCATCAAATTTTGTGTCGGGAGTTGATACGGCATTCCTGATCATCCTGGGCATATCGGTATTCTTTCTGGTAGCCATTACCATCACCATGATCTACTTTATCTATAAGTATAATCAGAAACGGAATCCGAAGGCCACACAAATTAAGGGGAGCACCAAACTTGAAATCGTCTGGACCGTTATTCCGACGATACTGGTTCTGGTGATGTTTTATTTTGGCTGGGCCGGGTGGAAACCCATGAAAGAAATCCCCAAAGATGCCATGGAGGTCACTGCTGTTGCACGAATGTGGAGCTTTCAATTCGCTTATGAAAACGGGAAGATCACAGACAGTCTTTATGTACCACTGGACCGTCCGGTAGTCCTCAACCTTGAAGCACTCGATGTCATACACTCACTTTATATACCGGCCTTCAGGGTCAAGGAGGACATGAATCCGGGAAAAATCAAGCAAATGTGGTTTATCCCAACCAGAGAAGGGGATTACAATATGTTTTGTGCGGAATATTGTGGATTGCAGCACTCTTATATGACCACAAAAGTTAAAGTCCTGCCGCAGGAGGAATTTGATAACTGGTATGCAGATACAACGGCCATCCTGACGCGTGAGACTGAGGGCGGTGTACCAGGGGTGAAGGGTTTTGCCATTTTGAAACAAAACGGATGTACCGCCTGCCATTCCAGTGATGGCTCCAAACTGGTCGGACCCTCCTTCCTTGGCAGATATGGCACAGTACAAAAAATCATTACAGAAGGCGTTGAAAGAGAGATCACTGTTGATGACGATTATGTCAGAAAGTCCGTTTATGAACCCAATGCAGATATTGCAAAAGGGTATAATAGCGGACTGATGCTTTCTTATAAAGACCTCATTTCCGCAGAAGACTTTGAGGAAATATTTATTTATATCAGGAATCTGAATGAAGGGCCATAGAGAAGGACCAGCCGGTGTCCTCATCAGTTTGAGCAAACTAAGCATTTCCATTTCAGTATCCCTGTCCGGGATTACAGGTTACGTGATTTATACAGGACATTTCACCACCGGCATGCTGGTGCCAATTCTTGGAATATTTATTCTTTCCAGCGGTTCTTCAGCACTCAATCATTACCAGGAACGAGCGTTCGACACTCTGATGTTGCGGACCAAGAACAGACCCATACCATCGGGTTCCATTTCTCCTCCCAAGGCCTTGTTTACATCCATAGTGTTGTTACTGACAGGAAGCATGTTGCTCTATTTGAGTGGGATTGAGCCGTTTCTGCTCGGATTGCTTGCCGTCTTCTGGTACAATCTTGTGTACACTTACCTCAAACGGATAACGGCTTTTGCAGTGGTTCCCGGATCGCTGATCGGAGCCATACCCCCCATGATCGGCTGGCTGGCTGCCGGGGGTGCGCTTATTGATATTAAAAACCTGGTCCTTGCTTTTTATTTTTTCTTAGGTCAGATCCCGCATTTCTGGCTGATCGTATTAAAATTTGGAAAAGAGTATGAAACGGCAGGCTTTAAAAGCCTGTCACAGCTTCTTAATAAGGATCAGATACAGAGGTTAACATTTATCTGGATCGTTGGGGTTGGAGTATCTTCCCTGCTCTTTCCGCTGGTGGGGATCATCACTTCAGTAATCCTTTTAACCCTGCTGGCAGTGGCATCTATCATGCTCATTTACAGTTTCAGTAAACTGGTGTTCAACAAGGCGGGATCTTTCCGCTATGGGAATGCTTTTCTTTATCTGAACCTGTATTTCCTTTTCATCATGATCCTGCTTATCATGACCGTGATTCCGGTGTTCTGACTGCCCGGGGCTGTTATCTTCCGCCCCGATGGGGCTGGGTGCGACCGGCAGTCAAACCCAGGTTCAATCTTTTGCAGTAGTGACGTAAAACAAGCGCGAAGTGGTTATATGTGAATAAGGGGCTGTCTCAAAAGTCAGATTACATATCATTCCTGCGAAAGCA
>CAYOFK010000192.1:0-4379 GCA_964403185.1 uncultured Rikenellaceae bacterium
CGGTCAATATCGGGAACATACAGCAAGGTTTTTTCCGGTCCCCTGATACGGACTCCAATAGTCTCCGTGTATTCACCCCGGTGTGGTACCGGAATGGGCCTTATGACAATTCGTTCATTGAGCCTGACAGGCTGATCAGGTGACATTTCATGGATTTCGATATTTCGAAGTCTGACCAGAATATCCCATGGGCCGTTTTGTTCCAGGAAAGCTTTCATTGCAGGCATGGCGTACACGGGAAGCCGGTTGGCTCCCATCGACTCCCGTCCCAGATACATCAGGCCGGTATAGTGTCCAATATGTGCGTGGGTCAGGAATATCCCATCCAGGGCGGTGTGTTCTGCCTGAACCATTTGATGCAATTCATGCTGTTGTTCCGGAAAATCGGGTGTTGCATCAATAATCCAGCATTGGTTTGAAACCGGATCTACAATCCCAATACATGTTACCCTGTGCCTTGCGGCCGGATCTCCCCAACGGTCCTTACAGCATTCTTTTTCACACCCGGGATGCGGTGCCCCGCCATCCTGTGCAATACCGAGAACCACAACAAAAGCCTGGTTTGGCAAACCGGAATCAGAAGAAGACCCTTTCGTGCCGGCAGGTTTGGAGGTACAGGAAACGGTCAGGGCCAGGATAAGGAAAACAGCTGATAAACGCATCATTGTGCAATTAATGCTTCGTCTCAAAGATATAAAACCTTCGGAGTTTTGAAAACCTTGAAGCCCGGACTTTCTATGCTCAGCCCTTAGCGGGTTCGTGCCCCAACTTGAAGCCTGGGGTACAATTGAGGGTGGGGAACCAGGCTGCTGAAAGCCCTGTAAGGTCAGAGACCCCTGATGATGAATATCAGGGCAGACCTGACATTTATCGTCATGGGGCGAAAGGTAATAGCCCCGGGCATCGCCCGGGGATTCCCGGGTAACCGGGAAATCGGTCCGACCCTGATGCCAGGCAGAAGAAACGGTCATGCCGGACCGGAACAGAAGAATGTTAACCGGAAGCAAAATGACGAGGATGTCCTTTTTTGGACACCCTCCGTCAGATTGCATAAAAAACCCTGATGCTGCATCACCCCGGGACAGACCTGAATTGAAGGAGATGTAAAGAACAGGGAATATCCTTTAGTAGGTGGAGACGGTCAATGAATACATGCCGGTGGCTTTTGCAGCCTTGATCTCAAGTGTCCATTCCCCTTTATATTTGGCATCCTCCTCACCAATGCTCATGCTTTGTGACCACTTAACATCAGCAGAGGCGTCTATCTGAACCTGGTTAAAGGTTTTGCCACCAGGCAATATGATCTTGATTGAAATGTCCCCTTCACGGCAACTTCCGGAGACAGTGAAACGCAGTTTCTTTACATCATCATCCACTGTAAAGGATGACTTTTTTGAAACACTTTCTTCCCTGAATTGCTTGGTCAGTGATAAAGTAAAACTTTTATCCGGGCTCCATCGTCCTGCATAAACAACCGGGGCCCTTGGAAGATCCGGGACCGGTGGAACTTCGTATAAGTCCCTGAATCTGGAATATTTCTCTCCGGCAGAACGACCATAGAAGAATTCCAGTTCTTTTTGTTTGGCTCTCTCCTTCTCTATGATCTTTTCGAGCTTTTTCTGCTCTTCAATTTGGTTGCGGCGATCTTCTTTAGCCTTTGTCTCCTGACTAAAGGCTGATCCTGTTGACAACAGCATTCCTGCGAATACAAATACTGCAACAAAGGTGTAATACTTTTTCATAATCTCAGTTTTAAGTGTATAGAATGTGCTTTCTATTCTTTTCCATTGTAAACATACCGCATTCCAATGGGAGATTTTGTTAATGAGATGTTAAGGTTTGGTTAATGTCATTAAAAGAAATAAAAATCATAATACCTTTACTCTGAATCTTCTAACGTGAAACCAAAGATATACATATCCCTGGCAGCTTTGGCCCTGGTTCTTCTTATCACCATCCAGTTCTTTCTGATATCGGGCCTGTATAAACTGCGAAAGAATGAATTCGATACCCGGTATGGAAATAAGGTGAGGGATGCACTGACAGAAATGCAGGAGCAATTTCAAACAAATGGATTGGATAGCGCCCTATATTTCATAGATGTTCAGTGCTTCGATCTCATTGGAAGTTATGAAGCCGCCTTTGATGATTCACTGAAAAAGGAACTGGACCGGATCACTTTCAACAGGGTGCAAACCATACTGGCACAGGAGGAGGATATCAGCCTTTTTTTATATAGATATCTGGTGGCCGCCGGACTTGATCCTGATTTTAATAAGGGATTTGTGATCAGGGAACTGCAAATCCTTGGCCAGGATACGGCCTATCAGATCATAAGTGACGATGACAGGTCGGTAATTGAAGCCGGCCTGTTAAAGAAAAGATCCGGTGCCCTGAGTGTGAACACCTATTTTATCGAAGGAAATTTTTTTAGCATACAATTTGAGTACCTCATAGATTTTCTGGACAGAACCCGGATCATCCTGAAAGAAATGGTCGGGGCTTTTATATTGGCCCTGATATCTGTGATCATTGCCGGAACCGTCTTTATCATTACCATCCGCAATATGTTAAAACAGATCCGTTTATCGGAAATGAAAACAGATTTCATCAACAATATGGCACATGAGCTCAAAACACCGCTCACAACCATTTCAATAGCCAGCTCTACCCTGGCCGGCACAAAAAAAAATCCGGATCAGGAAAAGATCATCGGATTATCGGAGCTGATAAAGGATCAGAACAAACAACTATCGAAACTCATCGACCATATTCTGGATATCAATCTGTGGGAGAAAGACCAGATCTTTCTTAAAATGTCGGAAGTTGAATTAGCCGGCCTGATCAGGTCCAGAGTGGACGCCTTTAGGGTGGAACACGCAGATAAGTCATTCACTATCACTGAAAAAACCAGCCTGGATGATGTAAAACTGAAGATCGATGAATTCCAGTTTACCATCGCCCTGCATAACCTGTTTTCAAATGCACTTAAATATGGTGGCACCCCGTCTGTTATTCAGCTGGATGCAGGTATTGAAATGGATCATGTATGCATAAAAGTTAAGGATAATGGGAAAGGGATCCGGTACGATGAACAACAACAGATCTTTTCGAAATTTTACAGGGGCAAGGATGTCTCGAACAGGAAGGGACTGGGGCTGGGATTATTTTATGTTAAGGAAATCATTGAATTGCACGGCGGAACTGTGGAAGTCTTTAGTAAGCTTGGGCATGGAAGCACTTTTGTTATCAGGCTTCCTCTAAATCAGTGAGACCATGATTATAAGTCGAAGATGTGCATGCATAAATCCATAGTAGCGGAAAATGAAAATACTTCTTGTTGAAGACGATGCTGACCTGGGCAATGTTTTGTCCCAATACCTCGAGATGCAGTCCTTTGATGTTTCTCTGGTCCGGTCGGGTGAGGACGGACTGGCACTGTTTAAAGCATCGGAATTTGATCTCTGCATTCTGGATGTCATGCTTCCCGGGATGGATGGCTTGACACTTGCTGAAAGAATAAAGAACAACAATGCAGATGCTCCTGTCATCTTCCTGACTGCCAGGACCTCCAAAGAAGATGTTCTGAAAGGCCTGAAGCTGGGTGCAGACGATTATATCTGCAAGCCTTTTGAGCCTGAAGAACTGGTTTTAAGGATCAATAATATATTACGCAGAACCGGTAAAAACGACCCTGAAGTGACGGGGATAGGTGCCTTGCAATTTAATTACCAGAGCATGACCCTTGAAGGGCGGGGCAGAACGCATAAACTCACACTGAAGGAAACTGAATTGTTAAATCTTTTTCTGAAGAATGCAAACCGGGTGCTGAAGAGGGAAGATATCCTGGTTCAGTTGTGGGGAGAAAACGATTACTTTATGGGCCGCAGTCTCGATGTGTTTATCAGCCGCCTGAGAAAATACCTGAAACCTGAAAAAACCTTTAATATTGAAACCGTACACGGGATTGGATATATTCTGAGAAAAAGCTGAATGACCATCGTATGACAGGGAGCAGCAGCGATCCAGTGGCCTCCCGGCCTGAGGAGTTAAGCTCCTGTTGTTTTATTCTTGATATATAGCTGGATACAAATGGTCAGCAGTAACAGACTACTGGCGACATGAAAAAAATTTACCGCATGGTTTACACCAAGAAATCCTCCTCTGGGAGAAAACACGAAGTGCAGAGATCCGAAGAGCATTAAAAGTGCAGCGGCAGTTCCACTGATCCAGGTGATCCATGTTAAAGCTTTCATGATGATGAGTTTGAGGTTTTATCAGTCAGCAAGTTAATGAAATTCAGAGAAATAAACATCATACATTCCGGGGCTGTCTCAAAAGTGTATTTTACTTGAAAGAAGATGAAGGGCTGAAGCCCG
>CAYOFK010000193.1:0-4375 GCA_964403185.1 uncultured Rikenellaceae bacterium
AGGAATTGTCCCATTGAGCCATCATAAAGAGCTTCGGCTAAAGATTCCTGGCTTCTCTGGTTACCCCATGAATAAGTTATAATAAGTTTGCCCTTATATTCACAAAAATCGATATCAGAATTATTTGAGTCTTCAGCTCCGGCAATGATCTCAAGCTCTTCCTCTGTAAAATGTTTGCGGGCTATGTACTTATCTTCTTTCGATGCTGATAATACAGGATTGTATGGACTGCTTTCCCAATGAACCAAATCTTCAGACCTTAAAAGATACTGTTCATATCCTGTGGGCTTATTAGCCTCAAGATAGAAACTATAGAACCAGCCATTATAAAAGCGCAAACAATGAGGTGCCGAGTACCGGTCACGGCCATATGTACACGCTTTGGGAGTCAGATGAAATGTTTTTAAATCCTTCGAAGTAAGGAACCGGGGAGTAAAACCAACACCCGCTTCAGGAGTACCTGAAATCTCAAACATTAAAGCATATCCTTCATCTGTTTTACACAGAGATGTATTACAAATCTGGTGCAGCTCCTCAGGAGCATCATAGATCGTATCGTTTGTCCAGGTTTTTAGGTCCGTGGACTTAAATAGTGTCAGGAGGGTTCCATGCCAGCCAAGATTTTCATAAGTACCAACAACATAAACAGTATCATTTTCCACATAGGCACATGGAAAACGATAGCGTTCTCCGAACTTTGAGATCTCCTCACCTGTTTTGTGGTTAACTATATGTAAATAGCTTATTTCACTTGTATTATGTTTGGTCTTTGGTCTTACCCATTCCAGTCGATACACTTTATTTTTGAAAACAAATGGAGTTGCTTCTACCAAATCAATGGCAATTGTACCCAATTTTTCAATTTTGGGTTTATCCCCGGTAAATGCAGATGGTTGAATGTCCAGTGATTCACCCGGACTCATGTGAATCTCAATAACTTCTCCGGAAAAACCTCGTGTCTTTCCATTTGAGACAATGTTTACTTCAGCATCCCATGGATTATAAAATTTCAGTCCCCCCCCCTTTTCGCTCTTCACATCAAAAGCCTTCACTGAACCATTCTCAAAAGAACTGCTGACCAGAAATCCTCCGGAAGCTCTTAAGGTCCGGAACTGACCTTTCTTATCTTCCGGCCAGTTGGGAAAAAGTCTGATTATCCCGTTATAGCTCTGCATCATACATTCATTGATTACCGCCGGAAGAGCAAAGTTCTCAAACCATATACCCACCCTTGCAAATTGATCATGGGTACCGTTGTCGCTTACATGAAGAAAATTATCGGTGCATGTTCCATTGGGCATGAGGTTGTATTTGATCTCTCTCTTGAACACTTCCAGGTCGAGCATCCCAATCCTTGCGGCCTGCATATGCTGGAAAACAAGCTCATTAGCCCCTCTAATCTGTGAATTATTTTTAGTGTTCGATAAGAGCTCCATTATCTCTGCATCTGAATGCAGTCCATGGTCTTCTCCCGGAAAGGCTGTGATCAGGTTATTCGGGACATTGTAAACCGTTTCAGGGGATTCTCCTAAAACAGAGACGAAAACTTCTCCATATTCCTTTGATTCAGCTGTCGGGTAATCGGGGTAATTGGCAAGAATATCACGAACATCCCTGAGGGATTGTTTCTCCTGTTTCTGGATTTCCAGCAGTTCAACCGATTTCAGATATGAATTAAACAGGAACTTAATCAGGGTAAGGTCAACAATACAATCATTATTAAACCTGAATCCTGGCATCAATCCGTATAACTCCGGAGGTACCGTTGGAAATACATGGTATTTATTATCATTCCACTGTTTCCCGTGTGCTTCGGGACGGGTCATATAATCAACGAGAAACAGAACGGCATCCTTCATTAACGGAAAAGCCCGTGTTCTGAGAAATTCCAGATCTCCGGAATAAAGATAATGCCACCATACTCCCTGAACTGCCCATGGCGTTTCAAAGACCTCCCACCCCCAGGTGGGAACAGGATAGGGTGACATGGTCATTTTAACCGGATAGGCTGAGTGCGGATAAAAGGCACCGCGCATCCCATAATAATCTTTCGCGGTTATCTTAGATACTTCTGAAAGAAACTCGATCAACTCAACATAGGGCAAGTTCTTCTCCAGATGATTCGAAGAAAATGTTACCCAGAACGGTTGCTGGGTATTGTAATTCATATGGTAGTCCCCATGCCATGCAGTACCAATATCCCCAAAGCTCCAGTTGGCAAATAATCCAGGGCAGTTTACGCCTGATTTAGCTGCACAATTGAAGAAATAGAGGTTCCGGTACCATACTTCTTCCAGGAACTTATCTTCAAGAAGCACACCCGATTTCTCCCAGTATTCTTTCCATATACCAATCGTTGAAGCATAAGCGGTACCATAATCCTCTGTTTTCAAGTCCATCAATTCATTCAGATCTGGCTTTGTTGATGAAGAGAGACCTTCATCCAACGCTACGCATGCCCAGAACGGATGATTCTCCCTGAAGTTATGCTCAAGGTTAAACCTTCGGGGCAAATTGGGATTACTACCCGACACTTTTCTTGTTTTAAGGGCAGGACCTGTAACTACACTTAAACAAAATGCTCTGTCATCAGGATGGCCTTTTTCTTTGTTATAGTCCCCTGGCTCCTGATAGGGCATTACCTGTCTGAATGCCATGGCCCGGTCATTGAAATACGTTGTATAGTCCGGGAAATCAGAAGGTGTTACCTGATCAGGCAACAAGCGTATTCTGTTAAAACAGTTATCCAGATTTGTGCCATTTTCATCAACCAGTTTCATCCAGACCCGGTCTGTTCTCATATCTGCGAAAACCAGCAAATTTGCATATTTATTCTGATCCAGTAGTAACTTAATGGTAACCAAACCATGAGAAATATCCAACCTGGTGTCTATCACTTCAACCTTTCTCCGGTCAAATCCCAGGATCACACTACCGCAGGGGAATGGCCTCGGATATGGCTTGGCATAATTCTCCCGGCACATATCGAGGTATTCCTTATACCAGGGATCTTCATTCAATGATTTCAAGGCAGGATCAATTTTCTCTACCTTTTCAAAAACCTCCTGAAATGTTCCGATCTTTTCCCTGTTATCCTCCGCTATTCTGATATCCCAAACATTGTTATGTCCAAAACGGATCACAATGGCATCAGGCCTTGTGCAAACGACTGCACCCAATCCTCCGTTTCCGATCAAAGCCCCCTCGAAAAAATCCGGAGCCGGCCCTTCTGAGATTATTGGATGGGTTTGTGCAATTTCATAGGAAGAAAACGGCGTCTGGGCATATCCTGTACAGAGGATCAGCCAGAAAAATGTGAGCAAAGCAATATTTTTCATTTAAGTTCTTTAATGAATCTTTAAAATGCGATATCTGACGGATACGGGAATTCTTTACCGGTTTCCTTGTCTATTGGCATCAATGCTCCACTTTCCTGAAGATGCCCTGTCAGAATATCAGCCAGTTCACGTAGCTTCTCCTGATTTACTTCCGACAGGTCTTTCTCTTCACCGATATCTTCATGGATATTAAATAATTCCAGTTTTTTTTCGGCATGATGATATATCAGTTTCCAATCCCCTTTGCGAACAACACTGTAAGGTAAATAACCATAAGTATGCGGGAAATGCCAAAAAATAGCTCGTTCTCCGGAATCGGCGATTTTCTGCTTTATCAGGGGAACAAAACTGACACCATCAATCTGACCCCCAATCTGCTGTACTTCTTTCACACCGGCAATTTCCAGGAATGTGGGGAAGATATCCTCAATGATTATATAACTGTCACAGGTTGTGCCTGGTTTTGCCACACCGGGCCAATTAACAATCATTGGAACACGAATCCCTCCTTCATAAGGAGTAATCTTATGCCCTCTTAACGGCAGGTTCCGTGTGGCCTGGCTTGGCTGGCCATTATCAGACATAAATACGATCATGGTATTGTCCTCAATTCCCTGACCGGACAGGTAGTCCATCAAATCACCCAGAGACTTGTCCATACTTTCCAGCATGGAGGCATAGGAGGCGTTGAACTTGTTTAGCCCGGAATCAATGTATTTTTTATAGAACCGGTCATCCCTTTCCCACGGGGCATGGATGGCATAATGGGACATGTAAAGATAGAAAGGCTTGCCTTCGGCGATTGCCTTATCCATCTCCTTTTTAGCTTCAATGGTAAGCACTTCATTCAGATAAATATCTTTGCCATGATATTTCTCAAGGCCTGGAACATTCCATATCAGATCTCCATCCCTGAAAGCGGCGCTGAAGTTATTTTTCCCGTAATAACTACCGGGGCCACCCATGGCACCTCCTGCAATGTTCACATCAAACCCAAGGTTCACAGGATTTTCACCAGGCATTTCTGTCGCACCGAA
>CAYOFK010000194.1:0-4356 GCA_964403185.1 uncultured Rikenellaceae bacterium
TTTGTAATATGAAAATCAGGCTCTTATGGATTCCTGCTTTCGCAGGAATGATATGGAATCTGACTTTTGAGACAGCCCCTCCAATTTCCATTCCGCCCCGGGCCTTATCTTGTCAATCGAATTAAAAATTTGGATAAATTCTGAATGAACCATCCCGGATTTATTCAATCACTTCATCGCCCTCCGTGATCATGCGCATTCTTCTTCTGAAGTTCATATATTTCCTGTCGGAAGCCACCATATAAATATAGGAGGTTTGTCCGCTGGGTACCTTAAGCCTCCGGTCATTGTTACTGGTATTCACCAGCACATCCCTGAAATTCCTGTTACTGGAATAGGCCTGCATCACGCCCCGTGTATATCCAAAATAATACCAGGTGCGTTCATCCACCTGCAGAAACACATCCATGATGTCACCGGTTCTTCTTTTCTGGATCTCAATAAAACCGTCCACTTTTTTATTCACCGGTATCCCGTTTATGTTTCCAATACCGATGGCGCCTTCTGAAATAAATGATGAAGTTTCATCATTCCATTTCATTTTCAGTTCAGTGAATAACAGGGTGTGTTTCAATTCGGCAGGAACATCTCCCATCCCAAGAAACAATGTTTCATCCAGGAGGTTTTGAGCCTGTGAAGTCCCCAGGATTTCGGCCATTCCAATTTTGTATGTACGCCGGCTCATATCAACCGGTTTCAGTGTTGGCACGGCATTGACATCATATTCCAATATCCGGATGGCTTCATCTGAAAAGAAGAAATTCATTCCCAGGAGCAGGTCCAATACAGACACATTGGCTTCGATATCGTGTTCGGCTGTGCCTGCCGTTGTTAAAGACAACTGGCCAAGGTCAACGGTAAGGTCTAATGATCCCTCCCCCAGGATTTTGCAGTAATTCTTATCCAGCGCCAGCAGGTTGCCTTTTCCGTTGGGATTAGCCAGTTTCTCTTCGCCGGCAATCCGGTACTGTCCCGATGGTTTATCAAAGGTCAGAAAACCCCGGGCAGTGGAAATCTGACTGTCACTGTATTCCTTTCTTTTTGAGAAATAAGCACCATAGATGTGTGTTGAATCAACCGTGATATAAATACCATTATATATACGGACGCCGTTTGGAGCGGTTGGTTGGGCCGGTATGGGAATTCTCACATTGTCAGGATCTATTTCAGCGGTAAACGCTATCAGGTTCCTGGTAATGGTCCGGCAGTTCTGAACAAGCCTGATGCCACCTGAAAATTCCAGGAACTGCCGTTCGGCATCCAGTACCACCTTCCCTTCAAAACTGAAAAACGGACTGAGATTAAAACTGTCTGATTCCATGATCTCACCCTCGGCATGAGTGTGCCCGCTTTTATCAACCGTAATGTCTGCAAACCTGATTCTCTGAATGCTCTTATTTTCATCTGTATAATTATAAAAGCCTGATCCGTAGTACTTTTTTCGACTTAAAATGTTGATTTTTTCAGCATCGATCACATGTACGTCATTGGCAATGATCCGGGCATTTGTAAATCCCTTCATTGAACCGGTCCGTTCCAGGGTCAGGGACCGGCCTCCCGGAAATATACGTGCATCGGCCACCTCAAGGAAATCGACATAATAGGCGGTCAGTGTATGATCATCCAGGCGGTACACAGCAGAATCCGATTTGAATCCCAGGGAGTCGGCCTGTGGGTTGGTTGAAATGAATGTTGGCGTGGTTTCATAGTTGTCTTCCACGAATCCGGATCCGAATTTATAAGCATCATTCCTTTGATCCTGGTTGACAAGGTCGATACGGTCAAATTCCATATTCCACATAAGCAGGTCGGCAGAACTCAGATAATTCTTTTCCGGGAATTTAACAGGGATGGTATCCACCTGGGCATTAAAAAATCCTTCCTGTTCTTCAATATTGACATTGGTGTTTACTTTTTCTGCGATCATCGAATATCCGGTCCCTTCGTCGGATCTTATTCTGAAATCAGCAGTGTCGGCATGAAAATACACATCTCCATATTCAATTTTTGAGGATTCGATCTCTGCGTTCTCCATATACAAGGTGCCGTCTCCGGACAGGGTATTGGGATCCAGTGTCAGATTTCCCCTGAAGGACGTTTGGGCATTAAATATTTCCAGGTCCTCTGCAATCCTGTCGATGTTCATTATATCTTCTTCAGGGAACCAGGCCACCGCGATATCCCGGGCATCAATATGCGGAAACTTTCCTTCCAGGGAGTCCCTTTCAAGAGTGAAATGTCTGGCATCCGCCAGCATGGAGTCGGGATAGAACTTAAAACCCTCAGAATGTATGGTGGCCCCCAAATACTCTAGTTTGCCATTTCCGTGGATCCCCTGATTGCTTAATGATATTTCGTTATAGAAAGTGGCCTTCCCATTATAGGCGGATAATCCTTCCGGTGGAACATCTACCTTAAAGCCCAGCGACATGTCCTCCTGCATGACCAACTCCTGGTCAAGCGAGGGGAATATTTTTCCGGCTATGAATTCGCCGTTAAATTTTATATCCTCGGGAGTCAGTTTGGTCAGATCATTGATCTCAAAGGGATTTAGCTTATAATAAAACGCATCTTTTGGATACAGGGTGGAATCCATTCCTGCCGTCACCTCATCATAATAAACGAATGAATTAGCAGTACTTTTGAACTGAGGGTACTCAGGATAATTTTCCAGTCCGGATTTGTTAAAAGGATGGTCAATGAAAAGCTGGCCGGTTATGTTTTCTACATTATTTTCAACCATGACCAACACAGGATTCCCATAGACGTCAACTGAATCTGTAATAACTGCAATGCTCAGTGAATCAATGTTCTGAAGGTCAATTTTAAAGCTGTCGTATTTAAATGTGAAATTCTGACCATAAAATGTAAGCAATCCTGCGGATACCAGGCCACCGAAATCAAAGTCCCTGTCTTTCTTCAGGGTGATTTTATGTCCGTCCGGAATGATCTCAACATTCTGGGAGTCGCTGATAAAGATCCGGGGGATGCCGTAAATTGTGAGTTCATTGTTGTTGAGATCGAGGGTGGCGTTATCCTGGGGAGCTCTGACGTTCGAAATAAAATCGATCACATCATAATCAATCCTGCCGGAATTGGCGTTCAGGTAATCATAAAGTTGCGGTTTTATGGTAACGGTGCCGGTTTCAGGATCAAAAAAAACGAATCCTTCCATTGCAACTCTCACTATCAGCCTCTGCACCTGGTATTCAGGGAAATTCATCCGTTTGGCCAGTTCCCCTACCGGAAATTCCTCTGAATAATACCATTCCGAAAATTTCTTAATGGTAAGCAATGGATGCATGACGTCCATTCCCTGCATCCGGTCAAAGTGGATCTTATTGAAGAAGTTAATGGATCTGAAGCGTCCCTCGCCCTGGGACGATCCCCGGGCCATGGTAAGCCTTACAAGGGATTCATCCATTTTCCAGACCAACTGGTCAAAATTCATGTCAATACCGTGGTAGGAATTGAAGTAGGGGCTGTGCGTAATGAGGTTCTTCGTCTGACTCAGGGTTACTTCCCTGTTTGGAACATTAAAGGTGAAGGCGATGTTGGGGTGGAATATGGAGTCGTTTTCCAGGTACAGTGAAACATAGTTTTCTGAACTTGAAATACGGCCTCCTTTTATCTGTAGTGAATTCGACCGGACCACCATCCTCAGTGTATCGTTTTTGTACAGCAGGAGTTTCGCAGGAGTGTATTGATCACCGGTCCCTTTTACCGTAGCGCCTTCCATGGAAAATCCTCCCTCATAATCGATGTCCTGATACAGATCCTTGATGGAAAACTTAGCTGCGTAAGAATGAAACACCGGGAAGGTTGCGCGGGTGGGGGAACTGACTCTTTTTGCCCGGTCGTACAGTTTCCCGGGAATCGGACCGGAGAAATAATCCGAATGCGTGAAGAGTATGGAGTCTGCCTCATAGTTCGGTTTTGTCATGTCAATAGTGTATTCTCCCAGTGTGGCAAATACTTTATCTGCATCAAATCCTGCCCGTTCCCAGGTTACCCTCCCTCCGTTACCAAACCAGGTTAGGGTGGCTGGATCGTATTTCCCGGTGGTCTCAAGAATTTGAATGCTGTCGCGCTGTGCATAGCAGATCAGTGAGGTGGGTGGGAACTGAAAATACAGCATGGAGTCGTAAACCATTCTGAAATTCAGTACGGTGGCCTTCCAGGTGGCAGGGGAGGATCTGTAAAGTATATTTTCGGTCAATACGGATTGTGTAACGGTGAAAAACCGGTTGATGTTTGAGAGTGAATATTGCCTGTTTTCAAGGAGGTCAAGCAGGCCTTTTTCCCAGGCAATGTAGTCTTCAACCGGGAGAGAACGTTTTTTTATCTCTGATACAG
>CAYOFK010000195.1:0-4338 GCA_964403185.1 uncultured Rikenellaceae bacterium
CTGTCTTCGCCCTGTTTGAATTTTCCAACATTGTACAGGATAAGATGAATGTCCTCTCCCCTTGAAAAGACCCCGTTATCAGAAGACTGGACCACGCCTTCAGAGATCCTTGCCAGTTCGCTGTCTTCAACGGATATTCCAACGGATGTTGAAGTCTCAAACTGACATGCAGAGACCAGTATAAAGAATACAAAAACGAATTGAAATGGCTTTTTCATAGCAGTATCAGGTTATGGTAAATGTTTGAAGAATTTATCTGCAAGTTATAAAATCCATGAATCATAATCAACACTCGTCAATATTCTTGAAATTTACCGGCATATATGGTACATTTATAAAGCAGAATCTAAAGACCCTGGGACTCTGCCATAAGACTGAACATTGTTGTTCTCACCTGAATATAACTTTTGCATTGGCAGTGTATTTATTTAAAAGTTTTTTTCCAATCCAACTAAGGATGCTATTTATGGCTGTCCTTTTCCTTTTCATGTATATTCAGATGACTGGGCAAACCAGGAAATTCAGTCATTTGACCATAGATGACGGATTATCTCAAAACACCATGAACTGCATCTATCAGGATAGCAATGGTTTTATGTGGTTTGGGACACAGGACGGTTTAAACCGGTATGACGGTTATGATTTTACCATACTCAGGCATGAACCATCCGATTCAAATTCGCTGTCTCACAGCTGGATATGGGACATATTTGAAGATTCCAACCAGAATCTCTGGATTGCCACATGGCAGGGTCTGACATGTTATATGCCACATCAAAGCAAGTATGTTCGCCATCTTCCGGAACCCGGATCCCAAACCAAACTTCATGGAGGACGTCCAACCTCCTTATGTGAGGACCGTTATGGTTACATTTGGGTTGCCACCTGGGGAGGAGGGATAAGCAGATATGACCCCAAATCGGGGCATTTTACAACCTTCAGGCATGATGTGTCAGATACATTAAGCCTGCCAAGCGATCTGGTCAGGACACTTCATTACGACCGGGATGGGGTGTTATGGATCGGTACCTGGAATGGCCTGGCTTCAATCAGGCCTGATACTGCACTTTCAAACTCCTTCACTGTTTATCAACAAAACCGTGATCATTCCGGGGCAATCAGCTCCAAACAAATTACCTCAATACATAAGGACTCAAAAGACATTTTATGGGTGGGCACTCTCGGTGGCGGACTCAATGCCATGATCAGTGATAAAGAAGGATTTAAGAAGTACGGCTATTCAGCGAATGAACCGGAAAGCATTAGCAGCAATGATATAAGTGTAATTTATGAGACAACCAAAGGAGAACTTTGGATTGGAACCGCATCGCACGGTTTAAATATATTCAACAGAAAGGAGCAATCATTTTTGCACCTTCAACACGATCCCAATGAGGTAAACAGCCTGGGGAGTAACAGTATTTTCAGTATTCATGAGGATGTTTCGGGATTGGTTTGGGTTGGTGCCGGCGGGGTAAATATATACAATCCGCAGTTGGACAACTTCCGGCATATTACATACCGGCCGGATAATGCCAATAGTATCAGCGATAAAAATATCAACTCTTTTTATGAAGACCTGCAAGGTTACATCTGGATTGGAACGTCTGCAGGAGGTCTAAACAGATACGATCCGAAAAAAAATGAATTCAAGGTTTACAAACACATCCTTTCGGATACTGAAAGCCTCAGCCATAATAGTGTCAGTTCCATTGCAGGAGACAGGAAGGGTGGTATCTGGATCGGCACCCGGGGAGGAGGACTGAATATTCTGGATACTGAAACCGGTGTGTTCAGTCACCTTGGTGAGTCACGGAATATACCTGAAACAGAGGGACTGGATTATATCAATGGACTGGCTATTGATGGTTCGGACCAGGTATGGATTGCCACCTATAATAAAGGGTTGATCCAATATGACCCGTCGGAAAAGACCTTTTTCCGTCATGAAAGCCTCCCCGGGGACTCCACCACCCTGTCCGGGAACTATTTACTCAGGATATTTAAGGACAGCAAAGAGGACTTATGGGTTGGAACATGGGGCGCCGGATTATCACTATACCAGTCAGACAAAAAGCAGTTTGTAAGATTTTTACACGAGCCTTCAGACCCCGGGTCCCTTTGTGATAACATAATTCACACCATATATGAAACCTTCAGTGATACCGGACGTACGATCTGGGTTGGCACCAGCGGGGGTCTCTCCTATTTTAATCCGGATTCATTTTCAAACAACCGGTTTCAACATATCTACCAGTCCGACGGATTACCCAGCAACGTGATTTACGGCATTCTTGAGGATCGTTCCGGACATCTGTGGATCAGCAGCAATAAAGGCATTTGCAGGTATGACCCTGCCACCGGAGAATTTAGAAATTATGACGTCCATGACGGATTGCAGAGTAACGAATTCACTGCCGGTGCATCTTTTGAAACACGGAACCATCAGTTCCTGTTTGGAGGCATAAATGGTTTCAACGCCTTTTTCCCGGATCAAATCGGTATCAGCAGCTTTCAACCAAATGTGGTTCTTACTTCATTCAAAATCTTCAATGAACCTATAGATTTTGGTAAATCATTAAATAGTGTTGAATACATTGATCTGGCATATAAACAAAATTTTTTCTCTTTCGAATTTGCTGCTCTGGATTTTTCAAAACCAGGAAAAAATAAATACAAGTATAAAATGGAAGGCATTGACCCGGAGTGGGTTTTAGCGGGGACCAGGAACTATGCCAGTTATACCAAGATCCCACCGGGAGCATATACTTTCAGTATAAACGGCACCAACAGTGAGGGGTTATGGAGTGAACACACTAAAAAAATTAAGGTGCATGTTGCTGCCCCGTATTGGCAAACCTGGTGGTTTCAATCTGTAATCGTGGCTTTGATATTGCTTATCCTGTATGCTCTTCACCGGTTCAGGATAAGAAAACTACTTGAAATTGAACGGCTGCGTTTACGTATTGCCAGCGATCTTCATGACGATGTGGGGTCGGCCCTGACACGGATTGTGATCCATTCCGAGCAAATGCAATCAAGCCCTGACCAACAGAAAATTGCTGCCGCGTCATCCAAAATTGCAGGTATCAGCCGGGAGGTTATTGCCACCATGAGTGATATCATATGGTCCATTGATTCAAGGCAGGACAGCCTGACAGACATGATAGACAGGATGCTTGATTTTTCCTTTAACACCTTAAGTCTGAAAGATATCAAGTTTACTTTCCTGCACAATGGTCTGGATAAAAACAAGTCAATTCCTGTGGATTACCGTCAGAACATTTATTACATCTTTAAGGAAGCCCTGAACAATATTGTAAAACATGCGGAAGCTACTGAAGTGCAAATCAACCTTTCAAATGAAAGGAAAAAGTTTAGCATGCAGATTCAGGACAATGGTAAAGGATTTGATCCGGACAGGGCCAGCAGGGGCCATGGATTAAAAAATATGAGAATGAGGGCTGAAAGAATAGGCGGGGAATTAATCGTCACCTCCGGTCATGGCGTGAATCTCACATTAGAGATGGCCCGCTTGTAATTTTCAGGATATCCCACAAGCATGGGATGGAATGATAAGGAAATTTAATGTAATATGCGCCAGGTATGATAAACGTTGCCATTATTGAAGACGACCATGTGATAAGGGAAGGCATTCAGGATCACCTGAACAGTCAGCCGGATATTATCTGTCCAATGGCCAAAGATTCAGTAGAACGATTCCTGGCTACGCTAACTGAAGATAATCTTCCATCGGTGATATTAATGGATATCGGATTGCCAGGAATGTCCGGGATCAGCGGTATAAAACTCATTAAGGAGAGATATCCCCATATCAACATCATCATGTTGACAGTATATAATGATTCACACCGGATTTTCCAATCGTTGTGTGCCGGAGCTTCGGGTTACCTTCTGAAAAACATCTCCTTTCCGGGAATCCTGGATGCCATCAAAACAGTGGATCAGGGAGGGTCATCCATGTCGCCCCGGATTGCACGGAAAGTAATAGATTATTTTCAGGAAGATCGCTCAAAGACACCCTCCTATTCGCCACTTACAGCCAGGGAAAAGGAAATCGTGCTGGGACTTGTAGATGGCTTGAGCTACAAAATGATTGCTGATACTGCCTGCATTTCCTTAGAGACCGTACGTACACATATTAAAAACATCTACAAAAAACTCCACGTTCACTGCAAAGCCGAGGTGATCAGAAAATCCCTCAGTGGAGAGATCTGACCAGCAACCTTTGCATGTTCCTGCTTATCCCATCACCTGGTCTTGGGGCTGTCTCAAAAGTGGCTACATTTGTTGTTATATACTGAAGATGAACTCAAC
>CAYOFK010000196.1:0-4297 GCA_964403185.1 uncultured Rikenellaceae bacterium
GCATCCTAGATATTTCTCATGAAGCTGTCATGCGAAACTGGAGCAGGTTGAAGGGCTGGATTGAAGAGGAATCGGATGCCTCAAAGCTTTATCTGAGACTGGTTGAAGCATCCGCCCTGTACCATTCAGGGAGAATAGGAGCCTGGAAACCACCGGAACTGTTGCTGGCAATGGACTGGAGGGATAACTTCAAACCCAACCCGTTTTGGGCAAAACAATACCATCCGGCATTCAGCAGAAGTTTAAAATTCCTTGAAGTCAGTGAAGCCGCATACAAAGCTGAGATTCAGATCAGGGAAAGGGAACAGAAACAAAAAATCAGGAGAACCCGGTGGTTTGCAGCCATCCTGGGTGTGGCGGCACTTATTTCCGCCGGACTGATGATCAACAGTGTTTTCCTGAAAAGGACTGCCGATGCAGCCAGGGCTGAGGCAGAAAAACAAAGGAATATTGCTGAAGTGAATGCCCGGGAAGCAGAAAAGCAAAAAAATATTGCATTGCAATATGCAGACCTTCTGGAAGAACAAAATATCATTATTGAAGGAAAATATGTTACGGCTGAGGATCAGCGCGAAATTGCCCAGCGAACAGCCAGCGCTGCCCTTCGCAAGTCAAGCATCACCGAACAAAACCTGGAAATCGTCAGTAAGGATAAGGAAATTGCTGAACAGACAACAATAGTGGCTATTGAACAAAAAGAACAGGCTGAAGAAGAAAGAACAGCGGCCTACAGAACCAGCATGCTTTTACTGGCAAAAACGCTTTCTACACAATCACTGGATGTTGAGGATGATGAGGAATTAAAAGCCCTGCTGGCATACCAGGCCTATAAGTTTAATAAAGAAAACAATGGCCCGGAAAATTCACTACCCATCTACCTGGGACTGAAAACTGCCATTGAAAAATTAGACATCCCCTACTATGCATCGCTGAAAGGGCATCGTGGATCGGTACGGTCAATATCATACAATCAAAGAACAGGCATGTTATATTCCGGTGGCAGCGATGGGAAACTTCTAAAATGGAACCGCATTTCTAAAAATTCCACGCCGGAGATCATTGCCCAGAATAACTCCATGAACCGCATTGTTTCCGTAAGTGAAAACGGAAGGTGGCTGGCCTGTGGAAGTGAGGGTATTGGGATTCAATTATATGATCTGTCAAACAATAACAACCGGACCTTCGTTTTTAATGCCCATCAAAACAGGGTGCGAAATATTGTTTTTTATAACAATAGTCCGTACATCCTTTCCAGTGGCATAGACAATTCCATCTGGAAATGGGACCTTACCAGTGGAGAACAGGAACTGTTTTATGAAACCCGGAGCCCCTCACAAGCCATTGCAATTTCTAAAGATGACAGATATGTGGCCGCAGGCACCAAAAACGGAAAGCTTTTGTTATTCTCTCCCGGGAATACCGAACCTGCTGTCTTATATAATGAACCCGGAAACCAGATACTCAGCCTGACATTCCGGCAAAAAGACAGATTGCTGATCTGTGGAGACCAGAAAGGCATTCTTAGAATATGGTCGGTTGGAATGCAGGAATTTGTTTATACAAAACAAATCCACCAGGCCAGGATAGTGGATATCTGCCTGGATCCCTCCGAAAATTTTATTGCTACAGCCAGTACTGACGGACGTGCACTCATTATCAATACGGAATTATTGAATCAGCCACCCCTTGAAGTTCTGGTACGGAATGAGTTCATGTTTTCAGTGGCATTTACAAATAATGGGCGGACGCTTTTTGTGGCAAATAATAACAGTAAGGACCCCCTTGCCGGATATCCTTTCCAACTTGACGACCTTGCCGTTTTTATTTGTCCCAATATTAACCGAAATTTATCACCATCTGAATGGAATTACTATATTGGAAGTGATATTTCATATGAACCAAGCTGTAATAAATAGAGTTAAAAATCCGAAAAAGTGTTTTTCAATCAAGGGTCAGACCGGAATTCTCTTTTGTCTGCTGTTTGTGATTTTTTCACTTTCCTCCTTACATGCACAAAATGAAAATTGCTCCTTGAAAATTCAGGAAGCTGAAGATCTTTATAATTCCGGTGTATTCGCGGTGATCCCCGGATTGCTCGGGGAATGTCTCGAACAATACAATAATGAGGACAAACAAAAAGCATTCAGACTTATTATTCTGGCGTATTTCATGAACGATGACGTTGAGGCTGCAGAAAACACCATGTTAAAATTATTAAAAGAATTTCCGCATTATGAACTTGCCCCAAATGAAACGGAAGACTTTCAGTTTGTGTATCATTCATTTGAATTAAGAAAGTCGCTGGATATGGGATTCTTCCTTGGCCCGCAATTAACATGGGGAGCCATTCAGGAACCCTGGAGTTCTTTTAATGAAGAATTCACCTACTCCATTGATAAACCCGGGATCGTTGCAGGCGGTTATATGAACATCCCCATATCGGGATCCATTTCTTTTGCCCTGTTGCCCTCAATCAGTAGTTATAGTTTCAAAATACATTATAAGGAACCTATTGATAAAGTCCTGATAATAAACCAGAAAGAGAATCATACAACCCTGGATTTGCCTCTGTATTTTCAATTTACTTTTTTAAAAAAGAAAGTCCGCCCCTATATTAATGCCGGAATAAAACTGGGGTACCTCATAGCTTCTGAGACCAGATCAAATATGGACCGTCTGGATCCTCAGACAGGAGAGATCCTTTATTCCTCTGTAAACACCCGCAGGAACAATCTGGAATTCAGAGAGCGGTTTTTTTATTACCCGGGCGGAAGTGTGGGATTGAAAATATTCATCAGGAATACTTATCTTTTTGGAGAGATGAGTTACCATCAATCCTTTAATAATGCATTAAAGAAAGACCGCAACCGGTTTGATCAGAATAATTTGTGGAAAGAAGGCTGGTTTGATTCAGACTTCCGGCTTACAAATGTTTCTTTCAGGGTCGGCCTGGCTATTGGGATTTATCGTATTAAGAAAATCAGATGATCTTTAGTATTTAATGAAAGCTTTCATACATATAATTTCAGGCACGCTGTTGGTGGTAATGTTCCTGTTGCCCTCCTGCGATAAATATGAGCTTTCGGATGGTCAGGCCCTGAGATTTGTGAAATATTTTCCCGATGCTTCTTCAGAAAGCAACGGAATCGATCTGATCCGGTTACAAAACGGAGGATATGTGGTTCTGGCCAATGCGCTCCTCCCGGGAGTTTCCGGATCCCAATATGATATTATGGTGGTTTTTACGGATGCATATGGGAACAAAACAGAGGGCTCGCCCTATTATTATGGGTCTGCAGGCGATGATTTCGGTCATTCGATAGTACAGACATCCGGTGGCTTTATCATTGCGGGATCATCACAAACAGGGAATGAAATTGCCAGCTATATTTTAAAAATTGATGGCAGCGGACAACTCCTGTGGGAAAAAAATTATGCATCTTTTGAAGAACAGGTTTTTAAAAAGATCATTGAAAGCGGTATTGGTGAATATGCCCTGACTGGGTATTGCAAGGATGTTGCAACCGAAAAACAGGTGTACATGATGAAAATCGATGCTGCCGGAGATTCCATATGGACACGCAGAATGGGAACTGCAGGATTTAATGAGCTTGGTATGTCACTGGCAGTATATCAGAACAGATATGTTATTGTAGGTTCCACAAAATCAGCAAGTGATCCCAATGGCATTGTAGAATTACTGATTTACAATACAAGCGTTGACGGGAATAATATTTTCAAAAACAGGATTGGTTCAGACTATGATCTGTTGGGAAAGGATATTTTGGTGAACAGCAATGGGGATATCGTAATACTTGGCAATCAATTCATTCCCTTTTCCGGGAAAAACAATTTGTCCCTGTCCTACATATCACTCCGGGAGCCTGGTTACGACTCTATAATTATTGATCAATCTGAGATCATTGATCATCCGCAATCCTTATATGGAGAAAAAATGATCGCAGGCAATCAGGGCGGCGTCAACATTTGTGGCTGGAGAACAATACAAACGGATGTGGACATCTTGTTTGCGGCTGTAGATCAGAACCTGAAACTCATCACGATAAATTTCCAGGGAACAAGCGGTTACCAGTCTTCCGCCTCCATTATACAAACAAGTGATGAGGGGTTTGTATTGAGTGGGACTGTTGATCTGGGTGGAAACAGAACCTGCATGATCATGAAAACAGGTGCAAATGGTGAATTTTAACATTCTTTGATATTCAACATGGGTTTTCTTAATTTGGGTACTACATTGATGAAAACAAATAGCAAAAGGCCATGTCCCCCTTGAGGG
>CAYOFK010000197.1:0-4294 GCA_964403185.1 uncultured Rikenellaceae bacterium
ACAGATCCTTGCAAATCCGGCTGCTTCTTCTTTTTTATCTTTTGTGAAGAAACTGAGACTTACACTGCCAATATAATGGTCAAGTAACTCTTCTTCCGATCTGTTAACTATAACAAATATTCCCATCGGGTCAGAATCTGTATAGAATTCCTCAGCAAGGATCCCCTTTTCATGTAGAAACCTGATATTCAATTCAATATCATGTACGGTAGCCAACCTGAAATCATCCACAGCTTTTCTGCCGGCTTCCGAAGAAAGGAGTTCATAAACCAGTTCCTGGGCAAAACCATTGATGCCGTTGTTTGCATACAGGATCCTGATACCTAATTCACTGTTAAAATCTGCATTCAGGGAATGCACAAAGGCCAGACGCTGCCCACTCAGGCCCACGGATTTACTGAAGCTTTCAACGACGACAACATTCCCGAGCTGTGCAAGTTGACTGAACATGTCATCATCCCGGTCGTAAAATACCCTTCTGTACGGACTGTCAAAAATCACAACAGCCCCCTGTTTGTCCAGGGTTTTAATGGTCTCGAGTATATCATGGTCGTCATATTTATTTCCTACAGGATTATTGGGATCACAAATGATGACCGCAGTATCCTTGAACCCGCCCTTGTGCTGATTCAGACTGGCAAGGTTTTTATAGGTCTGGTTCTCGAGCCGGCGGATGATAGAAATGTTTCTGTAGGCTCCCCAATAAAATTCTGGAAGCAGGATCTTATCGATGGCAAGGGTTTGAAAAACCAAATCCAGGCCACCCATGCCTCCTGCCGAAATGGTAATGTTCTCACTGTTGGTCCTGTCATGAAAATACACATCGTTGATGGCTGCTTTCAATTTCGGAAATCCGGAGTTTGGCGGATACACCTGGATGGTGTTCGCATTAAAATCAATCAGTTTCACAACTTCAGAAAGATCGATGTTGCAGACGGCATTTACACCACGATTTAAAAACAGGTATTCTTTTCCGGTTTCATCACTTAGTTTTTTAATTTTTTCGCCAATTCCAACTATGGCGGAAAAGCGGGCGCCACTCTGGTTAATCTTCATGAAATTAGTGATTAGTGATTAGTGGGAAATACAGGATCATCAATTACATGTATGTATCAAAATGCCGGGTTTATTAGAGGTGAATGACCACATCATAGGCTGCGGCTGCGGCTTCCATAACAGCCTCAGACATGGTCGGGTGCGGATGCACGGATTTTATCATCTCATAACCGGTGGTTTCAAGTTTACGGGCTACAACGATCTCAGCGATCATTTCCGTAACATGGGCGCCTATCATATGGGCTCCGAGCAGCTCCCCGTATTTTTCATCAAAGATCAGCTTCACAAAACCATCTTTTTGACCGGCAGCATTGGCTTTTCCCGATGCTGTAAACGGGAATTTCCCAACTTTTACAGTATATCCCTGTTCTTTGGCGGCCTTTTCTGTGAGCCCTACGGAGGCCACTTCGGGCGAGGTGTAGGTACAGCCCGGAATATTATTGTAATCCAGGGGCTGGGGACGTTTTCCTGCGATCTTTTCCACACATATGATACCTTCAGCCGAAGCGACGTGTGCCAGGGCCGGTCCGTGCACAATATCCCCTATGGCAAAAACGCCGGGGACCGAGGTCTGATAATAATCATCCACTTTTACTTTTCCATTTTCAAGCACTATACCCAACTCCTCAATGCCTGTATTTTCAATGTTTGGAGTGATCCCCACAGCAGACAAGACAATTTCAGCTTCAATTTCCTCAAGGCCTTTTTTAGTTTTGACGCTTACTTTGCACAGTTTTCCTGAAGCATCCACCGATTCCACACCGGCGCCGGTCATGACTTTCATTTTGGCCTTTTTGAAGGACCGCTCCAGTTGTTTCGATACCTCCTCATCTTCAAGAGGCACAATGAAAGGCAAAAACTCCACCAGTGTCACTTTGGTTCCCAGAGTATTAAACAGGTATGCAAACTCGCCTCCTATGGCGCCTGATCCCACAACCAGCATTGATTCCGGAATGTTTTCCAGGGTCATGGCCTCACGGTAACCAATGATCTTTTTGCCATCCTGCTTCAAATCCGGGAGTTCCTTTGACCGGGCGCCGGTGGCAAGAATGATGTGTTTGGCTTCGTACACTTCTTTTTTCCCTTCTTTTGAATGCACTTCAACCTTATTCCCGTCCAGTAATTTCCCGGTCCCTTCAATAGTGTCAATTTTATTTTTCTTAAACAGGAACTGCACTCCCTTGCTCATGGCGCCGGCCACGGTTCTGCTTCTTTCCACAATAGCCTTCATATCCGGTTTGATCTCCCCGGCCACAGTGATTCCATAATCCGATGCATGCTTCAGGTATTCAAACACCTGGGCACTTTTTAAAAGAGCCTTGGTTGGTATGCATCCCCAGTTCAGGCAAACCCCGCCAAGGGATTCCCGTTCAACAACGCCAACTTTCAATCCAAGCTGGGATGCCCTGATGGCTGCAACATAACCGCCGGGACCACTGCCAATTACAATAAGATCATAAGTCATTTTCCGTACGTTTAATTCTTTTCAAAGGTAAAAATAACTCATAATAAATCCAGATAAAACAATCTATAAATACCAGCACACTAATAAAACCCGGCCATTATTGATATGATAGTCATGAAGTGGTCAGCATAGGAAAGTTATTATGTTAATATGTTGCGTTGTTTAGTTGATACAAGGTTTGTATAAAAGCAGGCAGTTTGTTGATCGATCCCCTTAATCATATCAATGATGTCATTAGGTGGTCATTAAGTTGTCATTTATAGTCATTAAGTTGCTGCATCTACCTATTGACGTAAGTTCCGGAGGAACGAACAAATGGCGAAGCGCAGCTTCGAATGACGTTTTGAGTGCAACGAAAAACCAATGACACGGAGCTTCGCTCCATAGTCATACTCCAACTCCGATGATGTTTTTAACTTTCAGTAATTCAAGTCCATCGGAGTTGGACCTCAAATGAACAGACCTGGGGCTGTCTCAAAAGCAACATAATGGCATCATTCCGTACTTGATACGGAATCTTTGTAATGTGAAAATCACGCTCTTATGGATTCCTGCTTTCGCAGGAATGATATGGAATCTGACTTTTGAGACAGCCCCTGTTTTTCAGAATCTGAAAATATCTCCGTATTTTTACTCATTTATCATATTTTATGACAGTTTATGAAAACCATATTTAAGGCCGCCGTGATTCAGGCAGCCCCCGTTTTCTTCAACAAATCCAAAACCCTCCAAAAAGCGGTTGACCTGATACAAAAAGCTGGAGATGAAGGTGCAGGCCTGGCAGTTTTCCCTGAAGCCTTTATTCCAGGATACCCCAGGGGACTGGATTTCGGAGTTCATTTAGGAAACAGGACCAAAGCTGGCCGGGAACTCTGGAACAGGTACTATGAGGAATCCGTGGCACTTTCCGAAGATCTTGAGTTGTTGTCTGAATCGGCCCGTACAAATAAACTCTACTTGTCGATGGGAGTTATCGAAAAAGATAATGGAACCTTGTATTGTACCAATATTTTGTTCGGACCGGATGGCCGGCTGCTCGGCAAACACCGCAAACTCAAACCTACTGCTGCAGAACGCTACATCTGGGGTGAAGGGGATGGCACCACCCTGACAAGCTATGATACCGGGATAGGAAAAATTGGCAGCCTTATCTGCTGGGAAAATTACATGCCACTGGCCCGCATGGCCATGTACCGGAAAGGAGTTGAGATTTACCTGGCCCCCACCGCAGACCAGCGCGAAGTCTGGCAGTCCACAGTGCAGCACATCGCACTGGAAGGACGGTGTTATGTTCTAAGCTGCAATCAATACATTGAAAAAAGCATGATCCCTGAGGAGATCCTTCAATACGACAAACTGGAACAAAGCAAGGAGCTGGAAAGCAGGGGCGGTTCGGTTATCATCTCGCCAATGGGCAACATCATTGCCGGGCCGCTCTGGGACCGGGAAGGCATTTTATATGCAGAACCTGATCTGAAAGAATGCGTAAAAGGCAAATTTGATTTTGATGTGAACGGCCATTATAACCGGCCCGATGTATTTAAGTTTGACGTTCCCGATCAGCCTGATATCCTGAACGTAACAAAAACGAAATAGATCGGTTTTTGGACTGTTTCAAAAGTATATTTTACTACAGAGATCACGGTGAAATAACTGGCCGGTAATTAGTCCTCTATGAACTTTGAGCCTTCCCTGCCTGGCATTATGCAGGGTCTGAATTGGGGCTGTCTCAAAAGTCAGATTACATATCATTCCTGCGAAAGCAGGAATCCA
>CAYOFK010000198.1:0-4275 GCA_964403185.1 uncultured Rikenellaceae bacterium
GGATTCCTGCTTTCGCAGGAATGATATGGAATCTGACTTTTGAGACAGCCCCTGGTTTATTGCTGATTTAAGATAAAATACCCAATATATTTTAGCTCAGCACATTGAATTAATATTTTATCGATAGAATTTCTGAAGGGGCAACGCCCCGGAATGTAGCAGCTCAGGGTGCAGTGAAACGAAACCCTGAGTGGGTTACATGGCATTTCATATTATGGTCCGGTCTCCTAAATTTTTTGACAATTCAATTTTCAGAGTGTTCAGAAACATTATTTTTTCCTGCAATGATTCTATTTGTTCAAGATCATTACGGTTCTGTGCCTCACTCAATTGTACCTGCAGTCTTTTTGATTCGCTTACAACTTTTTTGTTCTTAAAAGCATACATGGTTTCCGGCACCAATTCCTTTAATTTCATTTCCTCAGTTTCGACATAATTTTCATGCTTTTTCCAGATCTTGCTCAATCCGTATGTGGGAGCTATCAGTTGTGCGCTGATCTCACTGAGCTTCATATCAGAATGATTTACGAAATACTGATGATCAAGGATTTTATTATCATTAAGATGGTAGGCAAATTCATCGATGATTTGTTGATATAAGGGATTTTCAAATGTCAGATCATCCGTTCTGATTTCAGAAATGATGTATTCAACCACCGTGATATTTTCGATGTTTTCATTAGGCCCTTTAACAGAAAACACCACCTTTCTTCCATAATTCAACATCAGTCTTATTATTTCTCGTTCCTGACTTTCCGAATCATCTATTGACGACACGCCCTGTCTGGCAGCCTGTGTTGGTTGAATGGCAGTGTCCTCAAAGGATTTAAGTTTTTTGTATTTTTTCTCTGCAATTTTGCGCCTGAATTTATTGGTTTCATGATAGAGAACCTTCTCATCCACATTCAGTAACATGCTGCTTTCACGCAGGTACACCGCCCTGTTTATACTATCGGGGATCACAGAAATGGTCCTGACGATATCCCGGATCAGATTTGCTTTTTGTAGCGGATCATTCTGCGCCTCATTTATTAATAATTCCGTTTTGAATTTTATAAAGTCCTTCTCCTGATCATGAATATAATTCCGGAATTCTGTGGCACTCAATTTCTTTGAATATGAATCGGGGTCTTCCCCTTCCGGCAACACGACGACTTTCACATTCAGTCCTTCCTCCAGAATAAGATCAACACCCCTGATGGAGGCTTTAAGGCCGGCGTCATCCCCATCAAAAATAATGGTGATATTTGGAGAAAACCGCTTGATAAGCCTGATCTGCTCAACGGTAAGGGCCGTGCCTGATGATGCCACAACATTTTCTATCCCGGATTGATGAAGTGCCAGAACGTCGGTATAACCTTCCACAAGGAAGCATTGGTCCCGTGCCACAATGGACTGTTTTCCCTGGTATATTCCATAAAGAGCCCGGCTTTTATGATACACCGGTGTTTCAGGAGAATTGATATATTTGGCGGCTTTGGATTCCGATTTTAAAATCCGGCCCCCAAAGCCCAAGACCTGACCTGAAATGCTGTGGATGGGAAATATGATCCTTCCGAAAAAGCGGTCTGTAATGCTTTCTTCCCTTATAATTACCAGGCCTGCCTTTTCCAGAATACCGGATTTATATGAAGCCGCCAAAGCCGTTTTAGTGAAAGCGCCCCTCTCCCGGAGGGCATAGCCTACATCAAATTTTTTCAGTATTTCATGCCGGAACCCGCGTTCTTTAAAGTAGCTTAAACCAACAGAAATTCCTTCATCGTGATGAAAAAGTTGTTCCAAAAAATATTTTTGCGCATAAGAAAGAACAACGATCAGGCTTTCACGTTCATTCTGTTGTTGTATTTCCTCAGGAGTCGGTTCTTTCTCAAAAATCTCGATATGATATTTGCGCGCAAGAAATTTTAAGGCTTCGGGATAACTTAAATGTTCATGTTCCATTAAAAAGTTAACAGCATTCCCGCCTTTCCCGCATCCAAAACACTTATAAATACCTTTTGATGGAGATACTGTAAATGAGGCTGTCTTTTCATTGTGAAAAGGACACAATCCCAATAGGTTCACACCCCTTTTTTTCAGTGTGACAAAATCCTGAATGACATCAGCAATTTCTGCCGAATCCATGATTTTAGTAATAGTCACCTGATCAATCATTCTGAATATTGCCTGTTCTTTTTCGTTAAAAAAGTAATGATCTCCCGGGAGGGACATTAAAATTAGTCATTTTCTTAAGAGCGGTCAAGTAGAAAAAGTGCCTTGTGGCCATTCAACTCCCCTTCCAACACTTCCAGGAGCTCACTTTGTCCGTACTCTTGAAGGTTGGAGTTTTGGTTGGTAACCACCTCCCCCCTGACGCTTCCGGTCAGGGTACTCCTCCTTGAAAGGAGGAGAAATTCAGATCCTGCTAAACCGTAAAATACCCCGATTAGAAAGAATATTTATTATCTTGACAACAAATCAAACACTATGCAAACCCTGGTTGTACTTTCCGGTGCCGGCATGAGCGCCGATAGTGGTTTAAGAACTTTTCGTGATATGGGTGGATTGTGGGAGGAATATGATGTCACTGAAGTTGCCAGTCCCGTGGCATGGGATAACAACCAGGAACTGGTACTGCGTTTTTATAATGAACGAAGAAAACAACTGCTTGAGGTTGAGCCGAATAAGGGTCATTGTGGGCTTGTTGACCTTGAACAACATTATAATGTCCGCATCATCACTCAAAATGTAGACGACCTGCATGAAAGGGCCGGCAGTAAAAATGTATTACACCTTCACGGGGAATTGCGAAAATCCAGGAGCACTGTTGATCCGGCTCTCATTTATGAGATTGACGGTTGGGAATTAAACTCAGGTGACGTCTGTGAAAAGGGTTCCCAGTTGCGTCCACATATTGTCTGGTTTGGCGAATCTGTTCCTGCCATTGAGGAGGCTATACCTGTTATTCAAAATTCAGACATCCTGGTAATTATAGGCACATCTCTAAATGTTTATCCTGCGGCGGGTTTAATTAATTACGCTCCTGCCCGGACCCCCATTTATCTTATTGATCCAAATGAAGTTTATGCGGACTCTGACCGGGTAACTTATATTAAGGAGCCGGCATCAACCGGGGTGGACACCCTGATCTCATCTTTAGTAAAACAATCCTGAATATGATCTGTTGTCTATGAAAAAACAAAAGATAGTAATTGGAGTTACGGGCGCCAGTGGTGCTGTTTATGCAAAAAAAATGTTTGAAAACCTCCGCTTGCTGTCAGATCAGATTGAACAGGCAGCGGTGGTATTCTCAAAATATGCGGAGGAAGTCTGGAAATTTGAATTGGGTGCAGATGAATTTAAGAAAATTCCTTTCCGCATTTTTATGTCAGATGATTTTTATGCCCCATTTGCTTCCGGATCTGCCGGATTTAACACCATGATCATCTGTCCTTGTTCTATGGGCACCCTGGGCCGCATTGCATCCGGGGTTTCATCAGACTTGATTTCCAGAACTGCCGATGTGATGTTAAAGGAAAAACAAAAACTCATTCTTGTTCCCCGTGAAACTCCGGTAAGCCTGATACACATCAAAAATATGGAAACCATCACTTTGGCCGGAGGCATTATTTTTCCGGCATCGCCTTCGTTTTATGACAAACCAAAAAGTCTTGAAGAAGCCGTTGACACCCTGGTGAAAAGAGTATTGGAAATGGCAGGATTTCAAGTGAACATCTTCAGGTGGGGATCTGATTCTGAGGAGTGATTACTTAGGTCCGTGAGGGATGTCGGTGCAGTGTGCAGGTTCTAATACCCCCCGGAACAGTAACAGGCCGGTTGGAATTGAAAATTATTCATATTTGTTTTGCGCCTTTTCAATGAACTGCAAACTCACTGAACTTTTTACTGTTAAGAATTCGTTCCCGGAATCACGGTTTTGATACGGATTTTGCAATCCATCACACAGGGCATTCCCGCGTCAAAATCAGCGCCAAAACCTGATTGTTGCGATCTCCCTCCCTTTGTAAAGGGGGACAGACTGCCTGTAGAGCGACTTTTCAAGTCGCTAATCGACTTACCCGTCGGCAGGTGATGCCAGCCGGGCAGGCAAAGTCGATCTACATTGGCTTTTCCTCAGCCTTAGCTTTCGCCTGTAATCGTCGGACGCCTCCAAGTCGTCCGACGAATAAACATGATTACGGAGCCCGCTTTCATCAATGGGGCTGTCTCAAAAGTGGCTACATTTGTTGTTATATACTGAAGATGTTTTTCTAACTTTTCACCAATCTCAAAACG
>CAYOFK010000199.1:0-4261 GCA_964403185.1 uncultured Rikenellaceae bacterium
TCTGTATGTTCATCCGGAGATCAATTTTATTAACATAGGTGAACGCACCAATGTTGCCGGTTCAAGAAAGTTTGCCAGGCTGATCAAAACCGGGGCCTACGAGGAAGCCCTGAGTGTGGCACGCCAACAGGTGGAAAACGGGGCCCAGGTGATAGATATTAATATGGATGAACCTCTTCTTGATGCGAAGGAAGCCATGTTCAGGTTTTTAAATCTGGTTGCCTCTGATCCTGATATTGCAAAGGTTCCCATTATGATCGATTCCTCAAAATGGGACGTCATTGAAACCGGATTAAAATGTTTACAGGGAAAGGGGATTGTGAATTCCATATCGCTTAAGGAGGGGCCGGATGTCTTCAAAAAACAGGCTTCAATAATCAAAAAATTCGGCGCCGCGGTTGTTGTGATGGCTTTTGATGAAAAGGGCCAGGCTACGGATTACGAAAAAAAGACAGAGATCTGTGAGCGTTCCTATAAAATTCTTACGGAAGAAGTGGATTTCCCCCCGGAAAACATCATTTTTGATCCCAATGTACTGACCATAGCAACGGGCATAGAGGAACATAATAACTATGCCATTGATTTTCTGAAAGCCACCAGATGGATCAAAGACAACCTGCCTTTTGTTCACGTCAGCGGAGGCATCAGCAACCTGTCATTTTCATTCCGCGGGAATGATGTTCTGAGGGAAGCCATGCACTCGGCATTCCTTTATCACGCCATTAAAGCAGGTCTTGATATGGGTATTGTGAATGCAGGCATGCTCCCGGTTTATGATGACATCCCGGCAGACCTTCTTGAGCACGTAGAGGATGTGATCCTGAACAGACGGGAGGATGCTACGGAACGGATGATCAATATGGCACAAACCCTGGCCAGCAAAGAAAAAATTATTGAATCCGATGACTGGCGGCAACAGCCCCTTGAGGATAGAATAAAACATTCCCTGATCAAAGGCGTTCACGAACATATTGAAACCGACATGGAGGAAGCCCGGCAGGTTTTCACAAAAGCTCTCGATATCATTGAAAAACCATTAATGGACGGGATGAATGTCGTGGGTGAGCTGTTTGGTTCCGGAAAGATGTTCCTGCCTCAGGTCATCAAAAGTGCCAGGGTGATGAAAAAGGCCGTGGCATACCTCCGCCCTTATCTGGAAGCGGAAAAACATTTATCTGACCCAAACGCCGGAACAGGTAAAATCCTTCTGGCAACAGTGAAGGGCGATGTGCATGATATAGGTAAGAATATTGTTGGATTGATACTTGGATGCAATAATTATGAGATCATAGACCTGGGTGTGATGGTTCCCTTCGAAAAGATCCTGGAAACGGCAAAAAGAGAACATGTGGATGTTATCGGATTAAGTGGTTTGATCACGCCCTCACTTGAAGAAATGATCCATGTGGCAAAGGAACTGTCAAAGGAGCAGTTTAATATCCCTCTTCTGATTGGTGGCGCCACCACTTCGGTATTGCATACAGCCATCAGGATCCGTTTACATTATGAAAATGGTGTGGTGCACGTAAAAGATGCATCAAAAAGCGTTTCAGTGGTCAGGAACCTCCTGGCCAGGGACCGGAAGAAACAGTTTCTTAAAGAAACAGATCAGCAGTACCAGGAGTTGAGATTGATAAACCAGGGACTGAAGCGGAATTTTATTTCCCATACTGAGGCAAAACGTAATCATTGGAAATATGATTGGACTCAATACACGCCGCCAACACCAAACTTCACCGGCATAAAAGAATTTAAAGACATTGATCTGGCCATTGTCAGGGAATACATTGACTGGACATTTTTCTTCCACGTATGGGAACTGAAAGGAAAATATCCGGCCATTTTTGAGAAATCCGGCACCGGGAGTGAGGCAAAGAAGCTTTTTGATGATGCCCGGATAATGCTTGACCGCATTGTCAGTGAAAAGATACTTAAAGCACAGGCAGTTGTGGGTATATTCCCTGCCAATTCCGATGGGGACGATATCCTGCTATTTGAAGATGAGCACAGGAAACATGTGAGTCTGCGGCTGAACCAGCTCAGGCAGCAGGTTGAACGAAAATCCAAACCGGTGTATCACGCTTTATCTGATTTTGTGGCGCCTGTTGAAAGCGGGTTGAAGGATTATCACAGCCTTTTTGCAGCCACTGCCGGTATAGGCGTGGAACATTATATTAAAGAATTTGAAGCCCAAAACGACGATTATTCCATAATCATGGTAAAAGCCCTGGCCGACAGGCTTGGCGAAGCAGTCACCGAATGGCTGCACCAGGAAGTGCGAACACATCTTTGGGGATTTGCTGACGATGAAAAGTTTTCACTGAATGACCTGTTTCAGGTAAAATACCAGGGGATACGCCCTGCCTTTGGGTATCCGGCCTGTCCGGATCATTCTGAGAAGCAAAAAATATTTGAGTTTATGGAAATTGAGAAACGTGTGGGCATCAGGCTGACCGGGAACTTTTCAATGCATCCGGTGGCTTCGGTAAGCGGGCACATAATGGCCCACCCCGGATCGTGGTATTTTGATGTGGGTAAAATCAATGCCGACCAGGTGCAGGATTATGCCCGCAGGAAGAATATTACGGTGAATGAAGCGGAAAAATTTCTGGCTCCCATAATTGGTTATAAATAATAAACAAGATGAGTATCAAGATAATTGACCTGTTAAATAATACAAAAAAGACCTTATTTTCATTTGAACTTTTACCTCCCCTTAAAGGAGATAGTCTGGATACTATTTACAGTACAATCGATCCTTTAATGGAATTCAATCCTCCCTGTATCAACATTACCTATCACCAGGAAGAGGTCGTTTATAAAAAGTTAAAAGGGAATCTTGTCGAGAAGCGGACCATTTGGAAGCGCCCCGGAACCGTTGCCCTGTCGGCTGCAATAAAAAACAAGTATAAAGTAGCGGTGATCCCGCACATTATCTGCGGTGGATTTTCAAAGGAGGAAACAGAAAATGCTCTCATTGACCTGAATTTTTTAGAAATTAACAATTTGCTTGCTGTAAGGGGAGATCCTGTGGCTGATTCAAAACGCTTTATTCCGGAACCCGATGGCCATGTACATACACTGCCGTTAATAAAGCAGATCATGAATATGAATAAGGGAATATACCTGGACGAGGACCTTCAGCATAAATCACCAACCAGGTTTTCAATTGGTGTGGCCGGGTATCCTGAAAAACATCCTGAAGCGCCCAACATGCGATCAGATATACACTACCTGAAGAAAAAAGTCAAGGCCGGAGCAGGGTTTATTATCACCCAGATGTTTTTTGACAACCAGAAGTTTTTTGAGTTTGTAAAGACATGCAGGGATGCAGGTATTGAAGTCCCTATTATTCCCGGACTGAAACCAATATCTAATTTTGAACAGTTGAGCTATCTTCCTAAAACCTTCAGTGTTTATCTTCCTGATGCCCTGGTAAGGGAGGTTGAAAAGTGTAAAAATAAAGAAAACATCAGGCAGGTTGGCGTCGAATGGGCCATTGAACAGTCAAAAGAGCTTGCAGCATCCGGGGTTCCTGTTGTCCATTACTATACCATGGGCCGTTCTGATAACATCCAGAAGATCGCCAGGGCGGTGTTTTAGTTTCTATTCGCTCAGTCATAGGTGACTCATTGATCATAAGGGACCTGCTCAGGACTGCCGGCACTTAGTCACCCGGTGACTTGCCAGGCTTCAGGATGCAGAGGGAATGGGGAAAGATGAAAGATAAAAGGAAAAAGATAAAAGTTGGAAGAGGGTAAGGGGCGAATTGGTTGAAGGGTTAAAAGATGAATGCTGCTATTATATTTGTTTTGTTCACGAAAATGAAATTGGTAACTTTCCAAACATGTCAAAAAAGAAGAAAAGCTTAAAAAAAGCATCATTAAAAAAACCGGAACTCACCCGGAAGGTCCTGGCTGTCTTTACACGCTTTCCCACACGGCAGCTTAATTATAAACAGGTAGCCAAACATCTGAATATTAAAGAAACCGGTGCCCGGCTGGCCGTCTCAAATATTCTTGAGGAACTTAAGGCAAAAGAGAATCTCACGGAAGTGTACGCCGGGAAATACAAACTGAAACGAAAAGGTGGTTTTGTTATTGGAAAGGTGGACCTGACCGCATATGGATCGGCGTATGTTATGGTGGATTCCATGACTGAGGATATTTTTATAGCTCAGGCCAATTTAAACCATGCCCTGCAGGATGATGTTGTGAAGGTGTTTCTGTATGCAAAAAGGAAAAACCGGAGGATGGAAGGG
>CAYOFK010000200.1:0-4224 GCA_964403185.1 uncultured Rikenellaceae bacterium
AGACGCTCTCTTTTAAATCAAAACCGGTAATGTACAGAACCCACATCACCTTTTCACTAAATCCGGCTCAAAATGAGCAAAATCTTCCGGTCCGGACGAACCGCGGACTGTGGTTATTTATCCGGGGATTTTATTCACATTTACTTTTGATTGAATGTGTTCCTCAACAAATTCTGAAAGTTCCTTAAAGCAATAATTGCATTCATCCTCAACCTCCTCAAGCCAGAGCTGGAAATCACATTTTCTGCTCAGCACTCCTGATTGTATCAGGTCGTTCATTTCGGTCAGGAATTCTTCAAATTCCTGTTGAGCGCTATTTTTTTCTTTCAGCATTTGAATTGCAGGGCTTGTGTTGTTTTATTTTACGCAACAAACACCCGGTGGTTACTATAATATGATGAACAGCAGGAAATTGATGATCAATGATGGTAATTCGGAAATAAAAGAGGACATTGCCTGAAAACAGGGACTGTCTGAAAAGTATATTTTACAGATTTTATTAATTCTGTTCCTTTTGACACTGCCGGCCGTGACTTGCCTGTTGGCAGGTTAAAGTGCAACAGCCGCTGGGACCGATATATTTTCCAGTTCAACATGTAAGAGATGAAGGATTTTCTTACTGGCGATTAAATCCCTTAGCGTGCCGGATTTTGTATCTTCAAACTGGTTCTTCAAATCACTGAACAACCTGTAATAATAGTTGATCCCTTCTTTCAGATTTTGTGCAAAAGTAAGCAGGTGTTTTTCTTGCTTGGCTGTAATGGAAACTCTTGTTTCCTCTATTTTATTTTTTAGAAAATCGATATAAATTTTCAGTTCTTTTACAAACATATTCGGACGGTCTGTTCTTGTGATCATATTTGATCTTCCGTAAATATGACTGATTATTTCTTTTAAGCTCATTATTTTTGAGAAATACGCCATGCCCGGACCCGGACAAACTGACACTCCATCGCCTTCAACCCTGGTTTCCAGAGTATTTACCAACAAAGCAGATGTGCCTAACCCCACACAAATGCAGGATTTGTCAACAATCTTTTCAAATCTGTTTTGGTACTCATCAGGAGATACTTCTTCATTGTCCAGTTCTTTTATCTTTAAGCGCTGGTATTGACGTGAGGCTGTACAAATGGTTTTTTCAGTCAATTCTTTGCTGGAAACAAGAAATTTTTTAGGGCACGAACTGCCTGGTTTGCCTTTATTGATTAGAGATGATTTTTCATGTTCCTTGGTATTGCCTCTAAGATTATAGAAAGGAACACCTAAAGGAGAAACATCACTCAGATATAAATCTTTTTCTTTAGCGTCAACAAGTTTATTCAAAGTAGAATTGTCCACTGCGGTTGCTTCGGGCACTAAAAGAAAAGGAGTGCCCCATCCTACGGAATCGATTTGATAATGATCGATCAGGAACTGATGCTCTTCAGCCGTTCCAACACCACCCTGAGCAGTGATTTTCAGTGGCAATTCTGATTGAGGCACTGAACGGTTTTTGTTGGATAGCGCCTCGACCAGTATTTCATGAATTGACCGGATCAGTTCTTTTCGATGATCCCGGAATTCGGCTAATATAGGACCCAGGAGATATCCATCGGTAGCAAAAGCATGTCCTCCGCAATTGAGTCCTGATTCAATTCTGAATTCTGAAACCCACAATCCTTTTTTAGCTAAAAATTTACCCTGGATCAGAGCCGACCTGTAATCACTGACTTTTAACACGATTTTCTTTTTAATTTCTCCGTTTTCATCAGGATAAAAATCTTCAAATTGCTCTAAATAGCTGTATAATCTGGGATTCATTCCTGCCGACAGGATTATGGAGGATCTTAAATCACTATTGGCATACCCCCTGAGTGCCGCATGAGCGTCATTGTATTCTGCAGGCAATTTTTCACCCTTTTTATGGTTCTCCTTATCAACTTTGGTCATGATATTGACATCAATACTGCCCATTGCCAGGTTGTCTTTTATCCAGTTTCTGATTTTACTTAAATCAAGACCCTCTGCTTTAATACTCTTGAATTCTTGCATTAAGGCTGAGCTGTCAGGTAACATGTTGAAGTATTCCTTTATCTCATTACCTTTCTCAAGAGCAGCATTTTTTAATTCTTCAAATTTCTTTTTTGCCAGGTTGTTTATTAAATTCAGATAAGATGTAATTCGTTTTGCTCTGAAATCTTCGATTTTTTCCGTAATCTCGTTAAAGGGGATTTCAAACTTATCACAGTACATCTTTCTCAGCTTTTCAAGAAGAATGTCATCAACCAGGGAAATAACAGAATCAATTCCATATTGGGAAACCTTCAATGGAGTATCAACTGTAAATCCAATTCCCATAACCGGAATATGAAATGAATGCGTTTTTGTCATGTATTATTTTTTCTGCATGATTTGAATGGCAAATATAGTTCTTTTACATGATGTCCCAAAGTGTTATTTCATCAGTTTCCGGAAGTCCACCTTATATTCTTCAGGGAAGGCGGCATCCAGTTTGTTCATAAAGTCATGGAACAGCCTGCCGGTCTTACCGGGATTACCATAGAGAATGGCAAATTTCATGATTGAATGAATTAAGGTTTGCGGAATACAATAAAGTAAGTAAATTACAAATTTATAAGTAATACGGTTCCGGGGATGTTGTGAAATATGCGGAAATGATCACATTAATATCAGCATCAGGATCATTCAGAAAAAATATCAAGGTTTCACCATGCAGATATGTTTATAGGCATATTCATTGGTTCTCGATTTTTTTTATATTTAGGACTGCTAACAAAACATAAATCCTCTCACGATGAAAAAACTATTTGCCCTGTTGATCCTGCCTGTATGGATTCTGAGCCTTACCGCTCAGGAAATCAGTGAACAAAAAATGCTGCAAGCAATGCATTCGATTTCCAGCCATGACCTTCTGGATTATGTTACGGAGATCTGTGATGATAAGTATGCCGGCCGGCTTACCGGGACTGAAGAGTACCGGGCCTGTGCAGAATGGCTGGCCGGTTTTTTTGAGGATATTGGACTTGAGCCTTCCGGTGATGACGGAACCTGGTTTCAGTGGTTTGATATTCCATATACCCTGGTCCATCCGGATTGTGGCCTTAGTCTGCATTTAAATGCTGACGGAGAAGGGGCCATTCTGAAGCATTATGAATACATGACCGAATTCATGCCGGGTTCCACCTCCGCCAACGGGGAAGTAACTGCAGAAGTTGTTTATGCCGGATACGGCATCACCGCCCCTGAACTGGGTTATGATGATTATAAGGGCATTGATGTGAAAGGGAAGATCATACTTATTGAGCGGGAAGCTCCGGTATCGACATCGGCCGGTCCTGAGAAATTCAATCCGTGGTATGAGCATTCTTTTCACCAGGCTAAACTGGAAAATGCAGTGAAGCACGGCGCTATTGGGATGGTGTACAATTACGGGCCCATCGCCAATCCCAATAATGCCTACGATGAAAATTTCGTTTATGTTCATGCTGGAGACTCGGTTGTTAAAGACCTGTTTCTTGGAACGGGAAAGGATCACGGGGCCCTGGTTGGGAAGATCCGGGAGGATTTAAAGCCGCAATCTTTCAATACAGGCAAAACAGTGACCATAAAAATGAGCACCACCCATTTCCCGGATGGCCGTGGCATGAACATCATTGGTTTGATACCCGGCACCGATCCGGAGTTGAGCAAGGAGTTGCTCATCATCGGCGGGCACCTCGATCATATGGGCCGGTGTTATGAGATCATTCCCGGCGCCAATGACAATGCTTCGGCTGTGGCCGTGTTAATGGCGGTTGCAAAAGCTTTGAAAGACCATGATATTAAATTGAAACGATCCTTAATGTTCCTGTCGTTTGGCGCTGAGGAGCAGGCTATTATGGGATCAAAAGCCTATTTGGATGATCCCACATTCCCGTTGGAGAAAACAGTGTTGTTGAACATGGACGGTATTGGTGTGGGGGACAAGGTTGGCGTTACGGCAGGCAAGGATTATCCGGTTTTATACAAAACCTTTGAGGAGGCTAATGACGGGTATATTCACAGGTTTATGCAGCCCGGTTCTTTTCCCAACCTGGGCCGACCCAGGCTTGATGCGGCACGCTTTTTAACGGCCGGTGTTCCCAGCCTGAGTTTTTATACCTATGGATCAGCCAGTTATTATCACATCCCCCTGGATAATCTTGATATTATCAAGCCGGAGATCATGGAAGATCTTGCACAAAT
>CAYOFK010000201.1:0-4220 GCA_964403185.1 uncultured Rikenellaceae bacterium
AAATTTCGGGAATTCAGAAACACCGGGAATACTTACAGGTGTAAAGGAAAACTCCCTGGTGGGATATTTGGGATGTCCGTAAATCTGGAACGGCATTTCCGTACCACGACCCTCGCTTAGGATGGTCCCTTCAAAAAGCACCATGGAAGGATACAGGTAAACTGAAGCCATATTTGGAAGATTGGGGGAGGGTTTTACCGGCAGTTCATAAAATTTGCGATGGTCCCAGTTTTTGCATGTGATCCACTTAAGATCACATATTATGCTGTCCTTTAACCAGCCTTCCTCATTGATCATCCGGGCATATTCGGCAACGGTCATTCCATATACCAGAGGGATGGCGTTCATGCCAATAAAAGACCGGTATTGTGTGGTATCCAGCACAGGCCCATCCACGTAAAAACCGTTGGGATTGGGCCGGTCGAGCACCAGGCAGGTAAGGTCGTTTTCGGCACAGGCTTCCATGACATATTGCAGGGTGGAAATATAGGTATAACACCGGGTGCCTACATCCTGAATATCATAGACAATGATGTCAAGATCCTGAATGTCTTCGATTCCTGGTTTCCTTTTCGATCCGTACAAAGAAACAACCGGAACGCCTGTTTCGGGGTCAATATTGTCCTCAAGTTTTGTTCCGTCAGCCGCATTTCCCCTGAAACCGTGCTCGGGGCCAAATACCCTGACAACATTTACATTAAGGGCGATCAGGCTGTCAACAAGGTGTGTCTTTCCTATCAAAGAAGTATGATTTGCAACAACTCCCACAGATTTTCCTTCAAGCAGAGGAAGGTATTCACCGGTACATTCCGCACCCATTCTGTAAGATGGCTGGGCAACGAGTGTTGCTGAAGCAATCAGCAGCAAAAATAAAATGCTCAATAATCCTGTAAGGGTATCTTTTTTTGCCATCCCATATATTTTAAGTCCACAAATAAAACAATAAAGATTTAATAATCATAGAATTATTACATTTGTTCATTATTGAAGATCAGGGGACCCTGCATGAATACTGAGTTGTTTATTGCCCGGCGCATTGTTGCATCCGGAAAAGATGAGAACCGTCTTTCCAGGCCCATCGTTTCAATTGCCATCATTGGCATCGCTTTGGGACTGGCAGCCATGATCATATCCACAGCGACGGTTACCGGATTCAAAAATCAAATCAGGGACAAGGTCATTGGATTTGGATCACACATTCAGATTTTGAATTATGATTCGAACATTTCATATGAAACAGATCCCATCAAAAAGGACCAGGCTTTTATCCCCGAAATTAAACAACTGAACGGGATAAAAAACGTTCAGGTATATGCCACCAAGGCCGGGATCATTAAAACCGGAAAAGAGATACAGGGAGTTCTCTTAAAAGGCATTGGATCAGATTTCGACTGGACATTTTTTGAAAACAACCTTGTGGAAGGAACCATTTTCCCGGTACTGGACAGCGCACGCACCAATGATGTGCTGATCTCAAAATATCTTAGTGATCTTCTGATTCTGAAGGTTGGAGATTCATTTTTGATGTACTTTGTGCAGGACCCACCGAGGTACAGAAAATTTACCGTTACCGGCATCTATGAAACAAACCTTGTTGACTTTGATAAACTATACATCCTGGCGGACATCGGACACATTCAAAAACTGAATAACTGGAGCACTGATGAAATCAGTGGATATGAAATTGAAATTGAACACTTTAATGATCTTGAGTTTTTATCCTGGGAAGTCCAGGAATTGGTCGGTTTTGAGATTAATGATCAGGGCAACCGGTTGAGGGTAATGAGCATCACTGATGTAAATCCGCAAATATTTGATTGGCTGAATCTTCAGGATATGAATGTGGTTATTATTCTGGTCCTGATATTTCTGGTAGCCGGTTTTAACATGGTGTCAAGCCTGTTGATACTGATCCTGGAACGCACCAATATGATAGGCATCTTAAAAGCATTGGGTACACCAAACTGGGATATGAGACGGATATTTTTATACCAATCGGCATACCTGATCTCCAAGGGTATGTTTTGGGGCAATGTTTTAGGTATAGGTTTGTGTCTGATCCAGTACTATTTTGGGATCATCAAGCTTGATCAATCGACTTATTATCTCACTGAAGTGCCAATAAATCTGGATTTATTCACAGTGATTGCGTTAAACATCGGCACCATGGCGCTGACTGTTGCAATGCTCATTATTCCTTCCTACCTCATTTCAAGGATTACTCCTGTAAAAACCATCCGGTTTAATTAAGCATCATTGAAAATTAATATTTCCAATGGCAGACACGGAATTATTTATCAGCAAATTGGAAAACCGGCTTCTGAATCCCCTGCCAGGTCCGGAAGTTCAGTACAAAATGGCACCGCCTGACCGGGATTTAAGGCATTTGAAGTTTCTTGAAAACCCGTCTCAACAAGCTGCCGTGCTCATCATTCTGTTTCAAAATGACCACCGCATAAGTACGGTATTTATTAAACGAACTATTGACCCGGGCCCACACAGTGGACAGATTAGTTTTCCCGGGGGCAAATCTGATAGTTCAGACCCCAGCCTGATCTATACTGCACTGAGAGAATCGCATGAGGAGATTGGCATTGATCATAAAAAAGTCAGGCTTCTTGGCAAACTGACACCTTTGCTTATTCCTGTCAGCAACTTTGAAGTACATCCGTTTGTGGGTTACATTGATGCAGGAATTCAATTCAGGATACAACCCGAAGAAGTACAGTTTCTGATAAGCGTTCCGGTTGAAAAGCTCATGGAAGCTGAAACATTTTCATCCATGATTGTTACTATTCAAAATAAAGATGTCCGGGTTCCCTGTTTCAAAGTACAGGGTTACAATATCTGGGGGGCAACCGCAATGATCCTCCGGGAATTCCTGGAGGTTTGGCTCGAAGCCGGCCTTAATTCAGGGCGATGATATTTTTATAATTGTTAAAACGGTTGAAGATCTGGATGACATAATTATAAGCTTCCCGTCCCCTGCAATATCCAAATTTCACAACCGGATCGAGGTAGTATTTCGGGTCTGATTTTTTCAGGAGAAATTCATCAACATGCCCTTCCCAAATATCGGGATCTACATTATTTTTCCTGGCAAGCCGCCGTGCATCAAGGACATGTCCCAGGCCAACATTGTATGCAGCCAGCACAAATTTGATCCGTTCTGATGGGTCGTCCACATGGTCCTGAAGCACATCGTCAAGCCAGATCAGGTATTTCACACCAGCTTCAACATTCCTTTCCGGTGATGATTTCCTTGTTACTCCGTATCTTTTACCTGTTGCAGGCATGAGTTGCATCAAACCAAAAGCGCCCATCCAGGATACAGTGTCAGGAAAGAATCTGGACTCCTGGTAGATCATGGAAGCCAGAAGCCGCCAGTCCCAGTGCAAACTGTCACTAAAACTTTTTATCAGATCATCATACTGTGAAAGGATATCACTTTCCTGGTAGATCAAACCGGTTTCAGCCATGGAACCTGATTTAGGGTTCCGAAAGTATTTATTATAGATCAGGGCATAATCAAGGGTTTTCTTAAAGTCAGTCATCCAGGCATTGATAGTATCAAGCAACTCTTCAGAGTCAGTCTTCCTTACAGCCCAGGCCAGATTTTGAGGAAAACTCACAGCCGTTTGAATATCAATATTTTTATAAAATGCCTGGTTTACTTTAGCCATGTTCTCATCACAAACAGTAAAGTCAATGTCACCATTGGCCACCCGGCTAATCAGCTTTTCAATAGACTCTCCGGTCTCAATAATCTGTATGCTGTCACCTATTTCTTCAGAAAGGCTGTGTAACCGTGTTGCAAAAGCAGAGTTTTTTTGCACATACACTGTTTTGCCGGCAAGCTTAAGTTGGTTCCTGAGCATGACTTTTTCAACACGTTCAGGGTGCATGATGTACCATTGTTGAGGCTTCCGCTGAACGAGTACCTGTCTGGTGGAAGTATGCGGCGCAGTAAAATTAAGAAACCGGCTGCGCTCTGTTGTAACTGTAAGGTTTAAGGCAAGGATATCCACACTGCCATCTTCCAGCATTTCAAAACTTTTGGTCAGGTCGTTTTCAACAAATAGTTCCAGGTCCATTCCAAGGGCATCGGCAAATTTATGGATCAGGTCGTACTGATACCCCATAGGTTCACCCCTGTATATAAAATAATTTGTGGCATTAAAGTCAGTGAGTGCAAGGATCTTATTTCGTTCCCGGATTTC
>CAYOFK010000202.1:0-4143 GCA_964403185.1 uncultured Rikenellaceae bacterium
AGATTTATAAGGTGGCTTCCCTTCATCTTTTCAATGATCTTTTGACAATAAAGTCCAAAAGTTGTTTCTCACCGGCGCCAATTATCCCGGATCTGATTCACGCTTTCCAATACAAGTTATGAAATTGTTTGGAATGATTATGAATTGAAAGAAGTGTGAGTGTTTATCCATCTTCGTGGCTTTGCAGCAACGGCGGACGATGCAGGTTCGAAGTTTCAGGCGAAGACATTTCCTATGAGCCTGATTTCCGGACGATGAAAAGAAAGTCGCTGCCCGGCTCGTTATCGCCAAACTCTCCAAACCGCGGTTGGGGATTCACTTTCTCAACATACTGAAGGATCTCACTCACAGTTGTAATCCCGTCATTTCCGCCATAATTTCTGAGGGCTTCCAGAAACTTGCGCATAAACGGCGAATGGTGTCCCGGCCGGCCATCAGGGACATATTCCTTCCCGCCGGAGGTCAGGTATATCCGGGTTTTATACTGGCTTTTACGGCGGATGAAATCTTCCGTAGATATCTCTTCATACATGTTTGCCGCCCGTGCAGTGGAAGCAATCATGGGATCAAAGGTGCCTCCGAAACAAACATCCATTACCAGAAAAATATGATTGCAGGGGATGTTATTTATCATGGTCCGCAAGTTTGAATGCGACAGGTAGGAGGTTTTGGTTTCATCACCGGGCCTGGAATCCCTGGAGATTACATACCCCTCCTTAAAGATATTGTCGTATATACCATGCCCGGCAAAAAATATCAATAGCTGGTCGTCTTTACCATAGGTAAGGGTGGCATATTCCCTGATTTTCCTGACCGTTTCATTCAGTGTGGGGTTTTCATTTACCTCCACCATGGCCAAATAATTGGTAGTGAGTTCTGCCGACAGGGAGTTTGCATCCAGAACCGGATTTACCAATTCAGAAAAAGCATCATAAACACTTGTGGCAAATAATAATGCCCTGGTAACGGCCGGTCCGTCAACTGCCGTTTCCTGCCTGTTTACGGGAGCAATGATCCGGGTTGTCCGGCTATCCACTATCCCGGATTTTTTTTTAAGGTGAAACGGGTTCTCCAGCGGGGTCAGCGGATAGGATGATCCGTTTGGATGCATGAGTTTGAAATCTGAGTAATCTGCAGCAATGGCCGTTTTATCCTTATATTTCCAGGCCCGGATATAGGCTTTGTTCCAGGATCTTTTTAGCTGACGTGCAGGTTCAATGGGGATTTCCACACCGGCTTCTGTCTCCAGGAATTTAATTTTATATATCTGTTTGTCAGCATTGTATCCCACTAATTCCTGAATGGGGATATGTACGTTACCATCCCGCACAGCTCTGACATTGTAGGATTGTTCGATGTAATCCTGAAGCAGGGCCAGAGTAGTTTCCGCAAGTTTTTTCCGGCGTGCATTGTATTGTTCAGTGGTTTCAAACTCATCTTTGGGGAGGGCCAGCGCCGGGTCAATTTTTTCATCGATTTCTAATAAGGTTTCCGTCTTTAATATGTGTTTCTGAGCTGTTGTCAGGTTATTATGCAGGAAGCCGGCAATGGTGGACCGGATTGAGGGTTTCACATTGGTAACCTCCCAGATAAATGCTGATTTATCAGCCCCCGTAGAAATCAGGAATTGTCCGTCTTCGCTGAAATCCACATTAAAAACGTCTTCTTTATGGCGGTAGATGCCTTCCAGTTCCACAAAGCGTCCGTTTTCTTCCTTCCAGATGCGCACATCACGTCCGTTGGGACCGGCAAGGTATTCACCGTTGGGACTGAAAGAAAATCCACCATCCCTGAAGTAGCCCTTTATGGAATCCGTTTTCTCGTAATGCCCGTCTTTTTTTTCCCAAATCCGTATATAATCACCATTCAGGGTAACCAACCTGTCATCCTTTGGATGAAACAACACCTGGTCCTGGTACCCTCTGGAGGGTTTAATGGAATCTGACAACCGGTATCGATCCCCTCTCAGCACATATATTAATATGCGGTTTTCATCGGCACATGTGGCAATCATCCGGTCATCATAGCTAAATGAGACAGACCGGACTGCTGAAGTATGGTCATCAAATTCCTGAAACACTTTGTAGGTATTTCCAGCCCTGTGCCACAATCTGACTGTATTGTCATAACATACTGAGGATAAAATTGATCCGTCGTGATTGTAAGCAAGGTCTGTAATGTAAGATGTATGGCCTGTCAGGACATCGGTAATGTTTAAATCTGAAAGTCTCAGAACAGCAATATCCTCAGTGCTTTTGTATTTTGAAAAGGCCAGATATTCCTCATCCGGCGAAAAAGAAAGGGTGCCTGCATAAGATTCCGGGTCTCCCTGGCTTTCATATACCTTCCTCCAGTTCCGGTCGTACACCTCAATGCGGTTGTCACTAAAAGTAATAGCGAAATAGTTCCTGAAAGGAGAAAATTTTGCGTCAAAAATATTGGCATTTAATTCTTTAAAAGTCCTCTTCTCCATATAGGAAAAATCCTGACCATGGACTAACAGTGGGGCCATAACGAAGACGGTATACAACAAAACTTTTTTCATGTGGTGCCGGGTAATCTATCACTAATATAGGAAACATTCAGGACATTAAAAACTGGAAAAATCATTCAGAATTTGTTTTTGCACAAGCGGCCCTGATTTGACTTATCTGAGCAACTCTACCCTGGCATGCCAGAAGTCCCGTCCATTGCTTAGTCTTACCAGATAAATCCCTTCCATCAGGGCTCCAAGGTCGAGCCGGCATTCATTTTCGTATTTTTCACTTCGGGCCTCAAATACCTTTGATCCAAAAATATTAAAAACCTCAATCCTGTATTCCGATACGGGCAAAATCCCCAGATCCAGGGTAATTTGTCCCTGGGATGGATTAGGAAAAACCCGAAGTTCCGTTGACCTTTGAATTATTTTACTCAGTCCCAGCCCTGTAGGTCCATAGCCATTCAAGGTGGTAAGCCCTGAAGTGTCGGGGTCCAGCCAATACTTAAGCTGTTCTGCTTTATTTGGATAATCGTTCCAGGAATGGTATAGTTTAGCATAATAGGCATCCGCCGAGGTACAGTTGCCGATCACACTCCCGCCGGTCAGGTCACCTACTATGTGATGGTTTTGGTTAAACATTGGAGACCCTGAAGACCCTCCCTGGGTAATCCCCAGCGACCAGGACTCCAGATACCAGTGGGTACTGTCATCGAAAGCAAATTCATAAATAAAATCTCCGGTGATGGGAGGTTGGTAATAAAAGGAGATCTTTTTAACATCGCCCTCAGGGTGATGTATCCCAACACCGCTGGCGGGTGGATCCGGTCTGACATCCCAGCCCGCAAAGTAAGGTTCAAAGGAAAGGGGGACGGTATCACTGATCTCCACCAGTGAAAAATCAAGATTATTGGTGGTAGCCCGTAGAAAGGCTCCCGATATGCTCTGAGCAATACTTCCATCCGGTCCGTTACAGGTGGGACTTTCATAATTAAAATAGAAAATTGCCGTTTGGGCTTCGTAATAAGTCGGTATACAATGATTTGCGGTCAGAAAAAAGGGTGTGCCGTCATTCCTGGTGTTATTGATAAGTGATCCTGAACAGAGATAAGAGTTCCCGCTCAGGGTGGTATATATGATTCTGCATACTGCCTGCTTTTCTACTTGCCAACCGGAGGCAATACTGCAATTAACATCCTTATTACAGGATTCCGAGTTACCAAAGTAGCCATCCTGAGTACCTGCCAGGTTGCGGTATGCATGTCCTACTGTACCAATTGCAAGCTTTCCATGGAACTCAACCACGGATGGTTCATGGTATTCTACTATGATGGTTTCCCCCTTAACAGGGGCAACTGCCAGCCTGCCCCAGGGTTTATTGTTCCTGCTTGTGAAGGCTCCCAGTATATGATCTCTGTTCTCATTATACACAAAAAGCCTGGCACCTTTGGGTAATATATATTCTGAAAACACCAGGTGAATGGAATAGGCCCCAGGGGAATGAATAGCGAGTTTCCAAAGGCGGCTCCCATCCGGAAGGATAGTCCAGGCACCCGATTGAGCAATATTATACTGCACATTAAAATTCTTTGAAAACCGGGTGGGATAGCCAGGAAGGTGGTCAACATAAGCGTCTTCTTCAAGTAGTGGTTGAATATCAAATA
>CAYOFK010000203.1:0-4102 GCA_964403185.1 uncultured Rikenellaceae bacterium
AGATTCCGTATCAAGTACGGAATGATGCCATTAGGTTGCTTTTGAGACAGCCCCCACGGACCGGCAGGTTCGTCCTGCGGGACACATAAAGATATTTACTGAAACATGAAGATCACCGCAACGGTTTTATGTCCGACATTGGCACCAATCACCGGGGAAGCATCCATGATTGCCAGCGGTTCCATTTTCATGATGGGTTTTAACTGTTTCTCAAACCAGTGCGCCCCTTTTTCATTATCAACATGAAGCACTATGTAGTTCCATACATTGCGGTCATGGACCATATTTTCAATGCGTTTCACAACCCTTTTCATATTCCCCATCTGCGTAAAAGTTTTATCAAGAAGATAGGTTTTACCCTCATTATCAACAGCGATGATGGGTTTGATGCCGAGCAGCCGGGCTATCCAGCCCCTTAACCGGCTCACACGCCCGCTTTTCACAATCTGTTTCATTGACCGTACACTCGCCAGAACTTCCGTATCCAGTGCCCATTTCTCAAACTGTTCCACAATATCCTTGTGTGACTCACCACTTTCAATGGCTTGTGCTGTACGCAATACCTGAAGTCCATGACCCCCTGACAGCGATTTTCCGTTTAAAACGGAAATTGCTTTGCCTGTGTCTGCCATGACTTTTTCAGCAGCCATAGTGGCGCTGCGCCAGGTTCCGCTCAGCTTTTTTGAGACGTGTACTGATATCACAGATTCATAATGCGTTGCCAATTGTGAATAGAGGTTTACAAAGGATTGTTCACTGGGTTGTGAGGTGCCGGTTGGCAGACCCAGATTATTCATCAGGGTATAAAACTGATGCGGTTTAATAGTTATTTTATCAAGGTATTGGTGATCGCCAAGAAACAAATTCAAAGGGATCATGTGTATCTGGTACCTCTCCAGGATCTCTTCCGGAAGGTCGCAGGACGAATCGGTAACCAGGGCTACAGGCCACTTGCGTTCATAGGCTGCAACATATTGTTTACGCATATCCTCTGCCTTCTGAAAAGCCAGTGTTCCGGTTTTTCTGAGATCTTCCATCAACACATCGGGTTCATCAGTATGTACATGGATCCGGATGAGTTTGCCGGTCCCGGCAATGACAACAGAATCACCGTAGGATTTTACTGTCTTTTCGATTGTTTCCCTGTCCAGTCCATTTCCCTTGATCAGAGCTTCGGTGCAGAACCGGAAGGTAAAATCACCCGTTATATGCTCCGGGATCTCATCAATAATCACGAGTTCACGGTGTGCAGACACAAGGAGTCTCAGGTTCCGGTGGTTCAAAAATTCCATGATCCCTTCCAGAAAAACAACGAATCCCTTGGCGCCGGCATCCACTACATTGGCCCTGGCCAACACCTTTAATTTTTGTGGTGTTTCCTGAAGTGACTTTTTAGCTGCCTCCAATGATTTAATAAATACCGATCTGAAATCAAGTCTGGAGTCTTTGTGCTTGTAAATAAATTCTGACCATTCCCTGATCACCGTCAGCATAGTGCCTTCAACAGGCTCTGCGACAGCACTATACAAATGCCTGACAGAATTTTGCAGGGTCTCTGCAAATTCTGACAACCCAATGGACTTACAATCGGTGGTTTCTTCGTTGATGCCATTCAAAAACTGGGCAAAAATCACTCCTGAATTCCCTCTGGCACCTATAAGTGCTGCTTCAGCTATGGCCTCTGTAGTTACCTTATAGGAACGATCGGGTTTTATTGTATCAATAACGGCCATGATGGTGGAGGCCAGGTTGGTTCCGGTATCTGCATCCGGTACCGGGAATACATTTATTCTGTTAATTTCCTGTTGATGTTCGAGGATTTTACGGGCCCCCGAATAAAACATGTAGAAAAAATTTCTCCCGTCCAGTTCTTCTCTTATACTCATGATCCTGAAATTTTTTGAGCTTCAAAATAGGTATAATTGTCGGACCGGCAAATTCCACCCGCCAACAGGAAGGACAACGCCAGCCGAAATGACATCTGAACCTGCTTCTGAAACCGTTGCGGTTTTGCTAAAGAAGGGTTTTAAAATAATCTTCTTCCGGAGAAAAATCCAGGTAAGGATGCGCGTTTGTAAGCTCTTTGATTTTAGCCAACTGAATTTCGGCAAATTTTTTCCGGGAGATTGTAATGTTATCAGACAACCGGTGATCTGCAGCCTGTTTGATCCTGGCGATGCCGGGAATAAGTTTCCTGGCTTCATTGTCAATATAAGTTTCTTCAAACCGGTTCCAGATATAATCAATACCAACCTGGTTGATATGAAACATGTCGCCGGCATAAAACCTGTAGTCGCGAAGATCGTCCATAACAAGCTCATAAGCAGGGAAATAGCTTACCCGATCTGAACTTTCAATAAGTTCATGGATGGCAAAATGAAGAATGGATTTGCTCCTCTGATTCCCCTCCGCACCATCTTTCCAATGCCTCACCGGACTGACGGTGAACACGATCTGCAATCCCGGATTCATGGCTTGAAGTTGTTGAATGATGAGGGTATAGTTTTCAATAATTTCTTCAGGCTTTAATAGCCTTCGCTGAAATTTATCTGATGGAATTTTATGGCAATTCGAAACCACTTCTCCCGTTTCTTTCCATTCAAACACCCATGCCGTACCAAAGGTAATAAACAGGTATGCGGCTTCTTTTAAGAACCGGACGGAAGCACGTATGCGGTCGTTAATACCTTTCAAACAGGAATCTTTGTCCGGATGGGAAAACCGTCCGTGATGGTGCAGGCTGATCCATTTATCATTAAAAAAGATCAACTCTGAGGCCTTCATGCTCTTAGCCTGGAGGAGCCGCTCCAGGGCGGTCCTTATCGATGCCGGGTTGTAGAGAATACCAAAGGGATTCAGGTCGGCAGCAAACTTCAGATCTGCCATTCTGAAACCGATGTGCTCTGTAAAACAGGAGCCCATAAAAAGGGAGCCCATATTAAAACTGATTTTCCTGCCTGATTCCTTTATTGGAAATGTGGTTCTGAATTGATCCATAGTAAGCCGGTATATTAAAACTGGCTCTCAAGCCAATTAATAATGAAGTTAAAAACGTCCATATATTCAAATTCATTATGCGTTTCATGATACAATCCCGGCCAGACTTTATAGCTGATAAACCTGGTATTGCCATCTGCAAATTGTTTGCTGCTGCGCGGATCTGTAATGGTATCCGCTCCGCCGTGCATCAACAAAAGAGGAATATTTATTTTATCAGGGTTTTTAAGGGCCAACCGGCCATAGTTATAGGCTTCGCAAAATAACCGTACCGATAATTTCTTATGTACCAGGGGATCATTAACATATTCGTTCACAACTTCCTGGTTTCTGGAGATTCCCCCCGGATCAACTGAAGATTTGAGTAACATGCCCGGAAAGATTTTATTTATTACTCTAACTACGGCCACTACCGGTTTGGGGACTTCATTGATAAGGGTAAGCCACGGGGAAGTAACCAGCAGGGCTTTGATTTCAGGTTGCCTGTCGATGGCATAATTCAGGACATAGCTCCCACCCAGACTATGTCCATACAGGATAACCGGAATTCCCGGATGGCGTATCTCAGACTGTTTCAGCAGAAGATCAATATCACTTTTTATCATGTCCATGGAGGGAATATGTCCCTTCTTTCCTTCAGACAGACCATGACCTCTCTGATCAAACATGATACAGGCATAATCCTGCTGCACAAATCTATTCATCCAGTCGTGATAACGCCCCGAGTGTTCACCGATGCCATGAACCAGGCACAATACAGCCTTTGGTCCGGCTCCGGGATCATAGTACCTGAAAAGCAATTTTAAGCCATCAGCCGAGGTTTGTTTTTCTTCGATTTTCAAATTGGTTTGCATTTTAATTGAATAATCTAATGAATATGTTTTCAATTACCGGAAATACATAACTTTGAAATAAGTATCTAAATGTAGAAAAATGCAGAAAGTAATACAAATAGCCACACCCTCACACAATGGATTGTTCGACATTACGCGCGAAGTGGAAACCATCGTAAGCAATTCAGGGATCAGGCATGGAATAGTAAATGTTTACGTCAGGGGAGCAACCGCAGCCATAATGATACAGGAAAATTGGGATCAGTCTGTAC
>CAYOFK010000204.1:0-4094 GCA_964403185.1 uncultured Rikenellaceae bacterium
CGTTCCTGCAGGCGGACTGCAATGGAATCCGGCCGCCCGGATCCTTGGGTGGCATTTTGGTATTCCTCAGCGCTTATTCTTTCCAGCTTATCCAACGGCAGGCTGGTGATCATGTTTCCAAAAGCAACCACACACCCGGATCCTGTCACTTCCAGGACTTCACCTACGGAATCATGTCCGTGTATGCGCACTGCATCTCCTGCGGTCAGCACATCAGTTTCCGCGTTTGCTTTATCAGCAGGTTCCGCCGGACTTTCATCATAGGCTATCAGTCGCCTTTTTTGGTGTGTCAGTTGTTTCAGTTTTCTTTCAATTTTTGGATCTTCCCTGCCGGCTTCCACATCCATCCCGGATACCCGGTCGGCCAATTCCTTACGGGCCTTTTTTGTCCGCTCCTTCTCAGCCTGGGATTCCCTGATCTCCTTTATGGTTTTTTCAATGGTCCGGTTGACAGCGCTTAACATTTCATCTGCTTCCAGCCGGGCCTGTTCCCGTATCTTTTTCTTTTCTTTCTCAAAGGCCTGCAATTCTCCGGTATATTTTTCCAGGATCTCTTCCAGCTTTTTCTCGGCTTTCCTGATCCTGCTTCTTTTATTTTCCCAGTATCTTTTATCACGGGCGATCTCGCGCAGGTGTTTATCAAAGTATATGTGGCCGGCACCAATCTCCGATGTAGCTGTTTTTAGGATCTCCTCAGGCAATCCGATGCTTCTGGCAATCTCAAACGCAAAAGAACTGCCTGGTTTTCCAGCTTGCAGTTTATACAAAGGTTTCATGTTCTGATGGTCAAAGAGCATGGCCCCGTTCACGATCCCTTCCCGTCCGGAAGCAAAATGTTTCAGTGTGGTATAATGTGTGGTGATGACCCCGTACACGCCCGAATCATCAAGGCGCCCAAGTATGGCTTGTGCCAGGGCCCCTCCCAGCATGGGCTCTGTTCCCGTACCAAATTCATCAATGAGGATCAGGGTTTTCTCATCCGCATGTTTCAGAAAATATTTCATGTTTAAAAGGTGAGAACTATAGGTGCTGAGATCGTTGTCGAGCGATTGTTCATCCCCGAAATCCAGGAACAACCGGTCGAAAATCCCAAATTTTGAATGCTCACCTGCAGGGACAGGAATGCCGCATTGAAACATGTATTGCACAAGTCCGACTGTTTGTAAACAAACGGACTTGCCGCCTGCATTCGGACCCGAAATCAAAAGGATGCGTTGCCGGTCGTCCAGTTTGATATCCAGGGGGACCACTTCTTTTCCTGCCTTCTTGAAATTCATGTATAACAAGGGATGCACGGCATGCTCCCAATCTATGCAGGGAACTTCGGCAAATTGGGGAACCACCGCATTAAATTTTCCGGCATACAAAGCCTTGGCCCTGATAAAATCAATCTGACCGAGAAATGAATAAGAAGCCATCATGGCTTCAAGGTAAGGACGGATGTTGTTGGTAAAATCAGTAAGGATCCTGATGAGCTCGCGTTTTTCACTATACTCCAGTTCTTTGATTTCATTATTCATTTCAACAATTTCCCCCGGTTCAATATAGCAGGTTTTGCCTGTTGAAGATTCGTCATGTACCAGACCGCTGATCCTGCGTTTATCGGAAGCTCTTACCGGGATGACCATGCGGCCGCCACGCATGGAAAGTTCTGTTCCTTCTTCAACAATACCATCCTCCCTGGCCTTTTTAAAAATTGTTTTCATCCTTTTGGAAACCCCGGCAATCCGGTCTTTTAAAGCGGCCCTGATCCTTGCCAGTTCAGGTGAAGCACCGTCCCTGATCTTGCCCTTCCCGGTCATGATCCTGTTGATTTGTTCCATAACATAGGGATATACTCCGGCATCCTTTGTAAGGGCTTTCAGACCGGGATAGAGCCGTCCTTCCTCCTCATCAAAGTAGTGTATTACCGACCTGATGGCTTCCAGCGATACTTTCAGATCAAACAACTCAGAAACTTCAATAAATGTTCCCTCCAGGCGGATCTTCTTCAGGCAGGGAACCATGTTCTTATAATGGTCAACCGGAAAGGATTTGTCTGATTCCAGTACAGCCAGGAATTCACCAACACACTGCTGGGCGCATGAGATCTGTTCGGGGACGGTTTGAAAACGCATGTCCGTAACCCATGTCTCCCCCAATTCGAACACACAAAGGGCAGTTATTTGTTCCCGGATACGGTCAAATCCAATTTTCTGTTCAAAATTGCCAGGATATATCTCCATTTTAATAAAAACTGTCTCCCACAAAAATAAGACATTTTAGCGGGCCTCAAACAATGCCGGCACCCAACTTCCGGACTTTCGGAATATATTCCTGGTAAATTGTTTCAAAAATGTTTGGCAATCCGGAAATATCTCATTTACTTTGTATTTCAAAGTTCTTTTAATATTTATGTAACAATAAAGTCATGAAGAATAACCAGACCTATATGGATGACCTGGCGCAGATCCGGTCCATGATGGAACGATCGACCAGATTTTTGTCTCTGAGTGGGTTGTCGGGGATCTTTGCAGGAATTTTAGCCATAACCGGAGGGCTGTTTGCCTGGTGGTACATGAAAGATATCGGGTTTCTGACAGGCAGCAATGCCGTCCTTGAATCCGGAATATTGATGGAAAAGCTGGCCCGGTTCATTTTTATTGATGGATTGATCGTGCTGGTACTGGCCCTGGTCTCTGCAGTATATTTTTCATGGCTCAAAGCCAAGCGGCGCGGGATTCCTGTCTGGGATTTCACAACCAAACGGGTACTGGTAAATCTGGGGATCCCCCTTCTGGCGGGAGGCATCTTCACCATGGTGCTGATGCTTCACAATCAATTGTACCTTGTGGCTCCGGTGACTCTTCTGTTCTATGGACTGGCCCTTTTAAATGCCGGAAACTTCACACTCAGCGAAGTCAGATACCTCGGCATACTGGAGATCGTGACCGGGATCCTGGCCTGTCTTTTCCTGCGGTACGGATTGTATTTCTGGATCTTTGGATTCGGGATATTGCATGTAATGTATGGATCTCTGATGTATTACAGGTACGATGTGAGGGCTGAGGATGACAATCAATAAAAATGACGAATCCCATCAAGAACCTAAACAAAATCTTTGAAAGCCGCATCCGGCTGGGGATCATGTCTGCCCTGATGGTCAATAAAGAGCTCAGTTATAATGCCCTCAAGTCCTTGCTGGAGCTAACCGACGGAAACCTTGCAAGCCACATGAAGGCCCTGGAGAAGGTGCGGTATGTACATGTAAGAAAACAGTTTATTGGCCGTAAGCCAAATACTTCCTACCAGGTTTCAAATCAAGGGCAAACGGCATTCAACACCCATTTATCTGCTCTTGAAAGTCTCATAAAAAATAGTTCCTGATTTTTTTTTGTCATGCCTGTTTTGAATTACAAAGTTCTTTTAATACTCATAAAAATATATATGCTATGGAACCGTATCAAACGAAAGTTCAAGGATTTTTTTCATCCATCCTCGTAAAAATGTTTATCATCGGCTTTCTGGTATTGATTCTGTTGATACCGGCTGCCCTGATAAGAAATCTCATCAATGAACGTGAACAACTCAAGGCGTTAACTGAGTTGGATATCCAGGATAAATGGGGGAAAAGCCAAACTTTAACAGGGCCAATGCTTACTATTCCTTATTACAGGGAGGTTGTAAAGGATGACAAAACAATTAAAAAATTATCCTACATACAGATCCTTCCCGACAGCCTGGAAATCTCCGGAACAGTGATTCCTGAGGTGCGGTACCGGAGTATCTACAGGGTGGTAGTTTATACTACCCGGTTAGGTATCAGCGGGTATTTTCACAATTTAGAGGAACAGGTGGAACCAATGGGATTGTCTGATATTCAATGGGATAACATACAGTTAAATATGGGGATCTCAGACCTGCGGGGCATCGAAAATGAGCTCACCCTGTTTTGGAATGGACAGGGTATAGAAGCAGAGCCCGGAATTGCGGCGGGGAATCCTCTCATCTACGGGGTTCACATCCCCCTGGATCTTTCCGGCGCAGGTTCTGACTATCGTTTTGAGCTTGAGGTCGGCCTGAGAGGCAGTGCGTCCCTGTTCTTTACCCCCATG
>CAYOFK010000205.1:0-3838 GCA_964403185.1 uncultured Rikenellaceae bacterium
CACAGCAGCCTTTCAGTTTATAAAAAGAGAATGTACACAGGGTTCAATATATTTCAATACTAAAAGGCATTCTGGCCTGGATGCCGGATGAGTTCAGAACCTTGTCCAATTCTTCAAGAAACCGGCCATATGTACCCCATTTTTTATTCTTGAAATTTGCAGACAGATCGGCAGACAGGCTTTTGAGAATCTTTTCAAGAGGGTCCTCAAATTTTGGCAAAGCTATGGTTCTGTAGTGGTCGAGGCCTGCTTTATCGGCTGCGATGGTGATGGCAGTTTTCAATCCTCCTATTTCATCCACCAGTCCAATTTCTTTTGCCATTAATCCACTCCAGATCCTTCCCCCGGCGATTTCATCGACATAGGCAACCTCAAGATTACGGCCATCGCCAACACGTTTCAGAAAGGTTTTATAAGTACTTTCAATAGTTGCCAGGAGATACGCCCTTTCGGCAGGTTTTAAGGGGCGATACAGAGATCCGAAATCTGAGTAGTCATTGGTTTTAGCCACGTCAAATGTCAGGCCCAGTTTTTCATTAAAGAGTTTTTCAAGATTGGGAATGGTCCCGAAAACGCCAATAGAACCGGTAAGAGAAGTTGGATTGCAAACAATGGTATGTGCAGGTGTAACAATATAATACCCGCCTGAAGCAGCCAGGTTTCCCATAGAGGCAATAAGAGGTTTTACATCTGCGGCGAGTTGAATTTCACGCCAGATATGTTCTGAAACCATGGCACTGCCCCCGGGAGAGTTCACCCGTAAAACAATGGCTTTCACAGTTGAATCTTTCCGGGCTGATCTTAAAGCCTTTGCAAAGGTATAATCACCAATACTGTTTTCATTTCCTTTTCCAAAGCCAATCTCCCCGGTGGCATAAACAATGGCAATTTTGTCTTTTGCCAGCCCTTTTTTTGATCTGGTTTTTGGAACTTTTATGTATTTAGACAGTTCCACAATTCTGACTTTCTTATCAGGATCAATTTCTGATAAAGTCCTGATCTCTTCGATAAGTTCATCCTGGTACATGATCCCGTCGATGAGCCCGGCTTTCAGGGCATCCTCAGGAAGCTTTATGCTTAATTCGTCGGCCAGTCTGTTCAGTTCCTCAACAGACACACCTCTTTTTTCAAATATTTCTGCAAGCATGTGATCCCATATTGAATTAAGGAAGGCAAGAAGTTGTTCACGGCTTTTATCACTCATATCCTTACGAAAGTAGGGCTCCACGGCACTTTTGTATTCCCCGTGACGGACAATTTGCATGTTCACTCCCAGTTTCTCAAAAGCATCTTTATAATACATAACTTCAGACCTCAAACCGAGAAATTCAAATATGGCCACGGGATTGAGATAGATCTTGTCGGCCACCGTTGCCAGATAATAAAAGGATTGAGGCATGAACTCATTGGCATAAGCTACAATGAACTTCCCGGAGGTTTTGAAATCAAGCAGGGCTTCCCTGATTTCCTCCAGTGTTGCAATTCCGGGTGAGAGAAATCCTGATTCAAGAAAGATCCCTTTTATTTTCGGGTCATCCTTCGCTTTTTCAAGACTGTTGAGAATGTCGTTCAGTCCCAAGCGCGGGGTGAATTCCATGGTCAGGAAATCAATATTGAACGGATTCTGGGAGGAACGGTCCTGAATGGGTTGGTTGATACGGAGTTTCAATACGGAATTGGAGTTAATGGAAACAGGTTTGTCAGCTGTGGCCATCATTGCACCAAGTATCCCAATAATGAGGATGCTAAACAGGATGGAGGAAACAATGATCCCTGTGATGGTGGCCAGGGTAAACTTCAGAAAACTTTTCATATTTGGTTGTATGTAAAATGAACTACAAATTTAGGACCTTAGTGACAAAATAAAAACCTCAGCATAAGTATTATATAAATAAATTACAATAGTTTTATTCCATGATATTGGTTTTACTGCTTGGCAGCAATATTGAAGACAGACAGAAAAATCTGGTAATGGCCCGGAATTTGCTTATACAGAGGTTTTCCACTCCTGTTTCTGAATCTTCAGTATTTGTGACACAGCCCTGGGGCTTTGCTGATGATACGGATTTTATTAACCAGGTAGTGGTATTCAATTCTGATTTGGATCCGCACAGCATTTTACGAATAATCCAGAATATAGAAACAGACCTGGGACGTGAGCGTAAATCAGACCGTTATGACTCCCGTACCATTGATATAGACATTCTGTTTTTTGGTGATAAAGTTATCAACTCAGACCAATTAACCATTCCTCATCCGCTGCTGCATCTCCGCAGGTTTACCCTGGTGCCTCTGGCGGAGATTCTTCCGGATTATTTACATCCGGTACTGGGGAAAAGACTGGATGTACTGTTGAAGGAATGTGCGGATACACTTAAAGTGTCAATATTTGATGCCCCGGAATAATACATATCAGTTTAAAAGGGTGCGGTACAACCAGGAAAGAACAAAATTCGTTTTCTTTTCTATAACCGGGAATGATGATTTTTGAAACCCCATGCCGAGCAGTAAAGATTCTGTGCCGGAACCGCTGAGTATGGGAAATTTGTCAAAGGATGAGAAACGTTCATTTCCGGAAAGGAATTCAACGCTGAGGGTCAGGTCTTTGCCTGCGCGGGTCAGAATAAAATGATGCAGTAGAAATGCCAGGGGAAACAGATCATTTTGGTCCTGGCTAAAAAACAGCAGTGTTACCTTTTGCCGGAAATAGTACATTACGCCGCAGGCTATCAAAGAATTGAATTGTGAATATACACCATAAATGTCACAGCACCCATTTTGAATACCTCTTGAAATAATTCTTCGAAGCGCATCTGCAATCACTGTATTTGACTTCTTCTGCCCGGCGCCTGTATTTCTCCACAGCCTGATAAAATCGTTCGGAGCCAGGCTTTTAATAAGGGTCCGGTTTTGAACGTCAGGATGCTTAAAATAATTACTGATTGGTTGTTGGTAATTCTTTGTAATAACTTCAGGTTTTTGTATAAGGTCTATCTCAAAACTGTACCGGGCGGTTACTTTCCAGGCATTCTGCGCAAAAGTGTTATACTTATTCAGGTAGAATTTCAAACGGCGGAATCTTCCGGGGATGGCCTGAAGGAAGCACTGGATGGTATCGGGCGTAATCTTTTTAGTTGAGATCAGTCCCAAATTCCTGAGAGGTGGAGGTTGCACACTGTAATGGAACCCGATTCTTTTATATTCCGGGATTACCAATGCGGTTTCAAATGAATCATCTACAAGAATGCTCCAGTTATTACAAACGGAATTGAGAAACCACGACCATGCATAAATGGAACCATTTACCGATCGTTCAATAAACAAATCCCATTTTTTCAGGTCGATATTATTATATGTTACAAAATTGATATGAATGATCAGTGATTTTAGAGGAGTAAGTTTAAAGCATGCCTTCATCCGCGTAACTGTAATAGTTCTGCCCGGCTATGATGAGGTGGTCCAGTATTTGGATGTCCAGGTACTTTGATGCCTCCCGGATCTTTGTTGTAATCTGATTATCCGAATCACTGGGTTGCAGATTCCCGGATGGATGGTTATGGCATATGATGATGGATGAAGCCAGCAGTTCAATGGCATGTTTCAGGATGATCCTGACATCAATAACGGTTCCGGAGATTCCACCCTGGCTTATTTTTTTTGTATCAACTACTTTATTGGACCTGTTCAGATACAGCACCCAGAATTCTTCATGAGACAGATCCTCGATCAGGGGTTGTATAAAACCAAATGCATCCTGGCTGGTGGTGATCTTTGGTTTTTCTCTGGATTCAGCCAGTTTTCTTCGTCTTCCAAGTTCCAGGGCGGCAGTTAAAATGAT
>CAYOFK010000206.1:0-3826 GCA_964403185.1 uncultured Rikenellaceae bacterium
TTTATCGACAATGAGCTGAAATACGACCGTTTTCATAAAAATAAGGATCTTCTGTTCAGGGTGTCCATGAAAATGACCATGAAAGACGGCAGGCAGACAGGCAGCGCCATTACTGCAGCGGTCGGCCCGGATTTATTTCAAACATTTCCGGAGGTGGATAACTATTGCCGTATTCGAACCGGACAGGCAGTGCATATTGGAACAGGTGAAAAAAATTTCCTGGATAACAATCTGAGATATTGTGATTCCACCTTTTTTGATATCTTTTCTTTCAATCTCCTCCTTGGCGATCCACACACTGCCCTTTCCCGGCCCTATTCAATGGTTTTGGAAGAATCTTTTGCGGCACGGTTGTTTCCCGGTGAAAATGCGATGGGGAAAACCGTCATACTCAATGGGAAGGAAGCCTTTATTATAACGGGCATTGTTGAGACCCCACCCACAACCTCACATATTCGCTTCAACAACCTGGCATCATTTTCAACGCTCTATGAAGATGCCAGGATGCATATGGGCTGGAACGGAGGATGGCAATATGAGACCTACATCCTCTTAAACAGGAAGGCTTCCATCACCAGCCTGGATAAGAAAATGGAACCGTTTATGTACGACCGTATCAATCAAAAATACGAAGCGTCCGGGGCACGAATGGATCCGGTGTTTGAACCCATAACGCGTGTTTATCTTCATTCGGCTGCCAGCGATTCAGGAACGACAGGTTCGGTAGGGAACATTATCATATTTTCCTCCATTTCTTTTTTTATTCTGATGTTGGCCTGCATAAATTTCGTTAACCTGGGTACGGCTCATGGTTCTTTGAGAGCAAGGGAAATAGCCATTCGTAAAGTTTTTGGCGGACAAAAATCACAATTAACAATACAATTCCTCGGAGAGTCTGTTGTAATGAGTTTCGCAGCTCTCATAGTTTCCATCTTCATCATTGGGTTATTTCTTCCTCCGGTAAACCGGTTTATCTTTAAAAATCTGATTCTTTTCGACTGGAGCCACTGGTATATTTTACTGAGTCTTCCGGTTGTTGCATTGGCAGTAGGCCTTTTAGCAGGAGGCTATCCATCTGTTTATTTATCAGCATTCCAGCCGCTTCAAATCCTAAAGGGAAATATATTCCTGGGATTGGGCAGGCAACGTGTAAGAAATATTCTTGTGTTGCTGCAGTTTTTCATTTCTGCCATTCTAATCATCACTACTCTCGGCATTAACAAACAATTAAGGTTCTTAGTGAACAAGGATCCTGGTTTTGACAAGGAAAATAAAATGCTGATCCCTCTTGTGAGCGATCAGGCTAAAAACCGGCATGAGTTGCTTATACAGGAAATTAAGAAAATTCAGGGAGTGGTATCGGTCGGTGCCTCGTCGAATTATCCGGGTCGTGGTCTTACCAGCAATGGATATGTACCGGAAGGATTTGAGGAACCGGTTATGATCCATGTTCTGGATGTTGATTTTGATTTTTTAAAAACCTATGGAATGACATATGTTGCCGGGAGGGAATTTTCCAGAGACTTCCCAAGTGATGAAAATGCTTATCTGGTGAATGAAGCCCTGGTGCGGGAATTTGGCTGGGACAATGCGGTGGGAAAAACCATCTCGAGAGGCGGCCCTCACGAAATCATCGGAGTGGTAAAGGATTTCCATTTTGCACCCCTGGATCAATTCATCCAGCCTTTAATTTTCACAATGAAACCATATATGGGCTTCGATTATCTGACAATAGATTTTCATACAGAAAATCTTCAAAAACTCATCGAAGATGTGCAGGGAAAATGGAAAAAATTGGATTTTCCGGAGAATTTCAGGTACCGGTTTTTATCGGACGAGTTGAAAATGATCTATGATGGTCCGAAGAAAATGAGCCAGCTTTTAATGTTTCTTACACTTCTTGCCATATTCATCGCATGCATGGGCTTGTATGGACTGGCCTCCTTTTCAAACCGGCAAAGAATCAAGGAGATCGGACTCCGGAAGGTGATGGGGGCAAGCAACCGGGGCATTGTCGTTCAGTTACTGAAAGAATTCTCGCTTTGGGTCCTTGCTGCAAATTTTATCGCCTGGCCTGTGGCCTGGTATATTATCCGTCAAATATTAAACATGTCTGCGTTCAGGATCCCCATGCCCTATATGATCTTTGCCGGTACTGCCATAGCATCCATTGTTCTTGCATGGATCACCGTTGGTTATCAAAGTTACAGGGCGGCCATAGCTAATCCTGCTGATTCATTGCGGCGTGAGTAAAGAGAGACATGCTCATGTGTTATGATTATGGGGGCAGATTGCTGAATTGTTACATTACTAAATTGCATATCAAACTTTGGTGTGAGTTCTGTAGAGCGATTTTTCTGCCGAAGGCATTCCCACGGAGAAATCGCTAACCGACTTACAAAGTCGATCTACATTGGCTTTTCCTCAGCCTTCACCTTCGCCTCAGCCTTTATCCGTTGGACCGCTTAGAGCAGGCAGACGGATTGGTATGATTATGGTATCCAGATGCCTGTTTTATGCTGTTTCATAATGTCCTTTTGGAAGGGCCATCTTTAGTACAATCCGCCAGGCGCCTTTCCTCTGGTCAATAACGCGATCAAATAAAATAATAGTTAACTTGTACTGATGAACATTTTTTACTGAACCATCCACAGTTATGAGGATCATTTCATCAGAAAAAGTGCCTGTAAAAATGTGGCTTAAGGATGTTGAAGAAGGAGCCATGCAGCAAATTATAAACCTAGCAAACTTCCCGTTTGCTTTCTCTCATATCGTAATCCTCCCTGATTGTCATCAGGGATTCGGCATGCCAATAGGTGGTGTGCTTGCAACAAAAAAGGTTGTTGTACCTAATGCTGTTGGTGTGGATATTGGTTGCGGTATGACAGCTGTTAAAACGAGCCTTTCCAGGATAGACAGAAAGAATCTTGAAAACATCCTGCCGGATGTTCATAGTTATATCCCATTGGGCTTTAACCGTCATAAAAAAGCACAGGATCACAACCTGATGCCCGATCCTGGTGCATCACCATTTAAAATCCAGGAGCTGCCCGTGATTTCCCGGGAATACAAAAATGCTCTGTTTCAATTGGGAACTTTGGGTGGTGGCAATCATTTTATTGAAATCCAAAAGGGCTCAGATAACCGTATTTGGATCATGGTACATTCAGGGAGCAGAAACATTGGGAAACAGGTTGCAGATCATTATAACCGTCTGGCCATTCAGTTAAACAAAAACTGGAACATAAAGGGAACCTCTGACAAACAACTTGCTTTTTTATATATTGACTCAAAAGAAGGTCAACGATACTTGAGTGAGATGAACTACTGCATCAACTTTGCTTTTTCAAACAGGCAACTCATACTCAACCGTATCATGTCCGTTTTTAATGAATGGTTTAAGGGTGAGGTTGACTTTACCGAACCCATTAATATTGCCCATAATTTTGCAAACCTGGAATCCCATCAAGGGCATTCAATGATTATTCACAGGAAAGGAGCCACTCAGGCTTTTAAAGATCAAGTAGGAATCATTCCGGGCTCACAGGGAACAGAAAGTTATATTGTGAAGGGTAGGGGAAATGAAGAGAGTTTTAAAAGTTGCTCACATGGAGCCGGACGTGTACTGGGAAGGAAGCAGGCTCAAAGGCAATTGGATATTAACAAGGAGAAAGCGTTTCTTGAAAAACGAAACATTCTTCACTCCATCTGTCACAAAAGCGATTTGGATGAAGCGCCGGGAGCATATAAAAACATTAAAAAAGTTATCGAGCAACAATCGGACCTTGTAGAAATACTGGTTGAGTTAAAACCACTGGCTGTCATC
>CAYOFK010000207.1:0-3781 GCA_964403185.1 uncultured Rikenellaceae bacterium
ATTATATGGCAGTGGATTGCGTTTAACTGAATGTTTGAAATTGCGTATAAAAGATATAGACTTTAAACTCAATGAGATTATTGTTCATGCAGGCAAAGGAGATAATGATCGGAGAACGATACTTCCTGGCCTGTTAATCCCACAATTAAAAAGACAAATAGAAAAGGCAAAGATCAAATTTGAAGAAAATATGTCGGTAAAAGGATTTACAGGGACTTCTATTCCGGAAGCATTGGAAAGAAAGTATCCAAATGCTCCTAAAGAACTGGCCTGGCAATATATTTTCCCCTCCGGGAAACCAGCAATTGACCCTCGTTCGGGAAAATTGAAACAACATTATCGCCATGAAAGTTTTTTGCAAAAAGAAGTAAAAAATGCAATCAGAAAAACACCGATAACTAAAAATGCCTCCTGTCATACATTTCGCCATTCATTTGCTACACATCTTCTCGAAGATGGATATGATATTCGTACTGTACAGGAATTATTAGGGCATAAAGATGTAAGGACTACAATGAGATACACTCATGTCCTTAATAGAAACAAATTTAATGTACGAAGCCCACTTGACATATGAAATTTCCAAACGTACTTCAGGAGCAACATTGGTGTCTTCGCCTGAAATAGGTTGACCAAAAAATGGTTAACAAGAATGAAAAATAGTGTATTTAATGAAGAACTCAAAGCCCAACAGAACAGATATTTTTCTGCGGACTTCAGTCATGATACGATTTACCCGCGTTTATAGTCCGGGACTTCGATCTCCGGTCTTTAGCCTTAGCATTTCGGGCTGACATCCTTATGGATGCGCTATCCGGCTATTTCTCCGGATGGAAAAACCATTGCTTTTGCTACCAACCGGTTTAGGACTTTCTTTGCCTTAAGCTCAAACTTGGTTTATTTTTAATATCAATGGATTCTAAAATACGATGCCGATAGCAAGACCTACACGGATACCAAAACCATTGGCTTCCGTAACAGGTGTATCAATAGTTCCCGTAGATTCAAGATTCCTGAAATTATATGAGGGACCCGCAAAGGCATCAATGGAGACAACATCCTTTAAAATCACCTGTTTTCCAAAATTTATAGCAAATCCGAAAACTGTAAGTGTGCCTTCTTCATTATTTGCAGGGTCTTTAACGTCGAATTTAGAATAACGAAAACTGGGAGCAAGGTAGGTGCCACTGGGAGCCGGTGTTTCAGATAGGTAATACCTGAATTCAGGAGTTATGCCCCAGCCATTAAGGGTTACATCACTATCTCTATCATTGTATCCTGTATAGAAAAACCCTAATTGAAGACTCATGTCATCATTGATTGCCATTTCATAAAGTAAATGACCCGTTCTGATAATAGGACTGAACAGGTTTGTTTTAATGGCATTCCTTTTTTGGGCCTGTATGTTCATGCTGAAAAAAAGAATACCGAGTAATAGAAAAATAATTTTTTTCATAATAGTTTAATTTAATGAACTCGTGTAATGAATCAAGTTAAATAATTTAAAACGTTCACTTGAAGGAAAAATAATTTGGGATTCATAATAAAAGGCGTCAACATTCATGCCATTTGATTATAAATGTAGGAATAATCTTTCTTATAATAAAAATCTGGAAATGTTAAATGATGTTTTCAAGGGCATGATAAATAATTCGAACACAGAAATTACCGGCAGGGTTCATTGCTGATGACCTCTGCATATTCCAGTATCCTGCAGGACAGATCGGTTTTAACAAATAATTCCCTGACTTCAACAGAAACACTGCTGAGCCTGTATGAAAACCCGTTTTCTCTTGATTTATCGGCCAGGGTAACGAGGAAATCCATGCCACAGGTGTCAATAAAGGTGATGTCCTTAAAATTGATACACACGTCACAACCGGGAGTGTTCAGGAATTCAGGTAAATGTTTCATGAGTTCCTCCACCTCATAGCAGTTAAACCGGGTTGTATCACTGAATCCGACCATGAATACATTACCAAGCTTCTGAATCTTAACCATACCAGATCTATAAAAAAATTTCTGCGAAATTAACAGTCTTCAGGAAAAATAAAAATATGAATGCATTATTTTTTGAAAAATTTCAAACTTTCATTTCCTGAATCGCAGATTTAATTCATTAAGTTGTTCCTCTGATATGGCTGACGGACTGTCAATCATTACATCCCGTCCCGAAGTATTTTTTGGAAAAGCAATATAATCGCGAATAGTCCCGGATCCCCCGAACAATGCCACAATCCGGTCAAAACCAAAGGCAATGCCACCATGCGGAGGGGCTCCATATTTAAACGCATTCATTAAGAATCCAAACTGCTCCCTGGCTTGTTCTTTTGTATATCCAAGGTGTGAAAACATCAGTTCCTGAAGTTTCGAATCATGGATCCGGATGGATCCACCCCCAACCTCAACACCGTTAATGACCATGTCATAGGCATTGGCCCGTACTTTTGCCGGATCTGTATTCAGTAATGGAATATCCTCGCTTTTAGGAGAGGTAAAAGGATGATGCATGGCCTGAAACCGTTTCTGTTCAGAATTCCAATCCAGCAGGGGAAAATCAACGATCCACACAGGGACAAATTGGTCAGGGTCTCTCAGGTTCAGTTGATCTGCCATTTCCAGTCGCAGCACCGAAAGCGCGGAGAGAGTCGCATCACGGTTGCCTGCCAATACCAGCAACAGGTCCCCTTTCTGTGCTCCCATTGTTTCTGCCCATTGTTTCAGGTCTGTCCCTTCAAAGAATTTATCAACTGAAGATTTTACGGAACCATCATCATTAATTTTCACATATACCAGGCCTTTGGCGCCAACCTGGGGCCGGGTTACAAAATCCGTGAGTTGATCAGTCTGCTTCCTCGAATACGCGGCACACCCGGAAGCAGCAATGCCCCCGACATATTCTGCCTGGTCGAAAATACGGAATCCTTTACATTTCACCATGCCGGTGAGTTCCGATATTTTCATTTCAAACCGGAGATCGGGTTTGTCTGTCCCGTAATCATCAACAGCCTCATCATAGGACATTCGCAGAAAGGCATCCGTGAGATTTACGCCTTTGACCGCTGCAAAAAGATGTTTGATCATTCCTTCAAACATATCCAGTACATCATCCTGTTCGATAAAGGCCATTTCACAATCGATCTGTGTAAATTCAGGCTGACGGTCCGCCCTGAGATCTTCATCACGAAAACATCTGACTATCTGAAAATAACGGTCGAACCCGGCAATCATCAGCAACTGTTTAAAAGTCTGCGGAGATTGGGGTAAGGCATAAAACTGACTTTCGTTCATGCGTGACGGAACCACAAAATCCCTGGCTCCTTCAGGAGTGGACTTGATAAGATAAGGTGTTTCAACCTCGATAAAATCCTGTGCATCAAAATACCGTCTTACTTCCTGCGCCATCCGGTGCCTCAGGATCAGGTTTTTCTGTACCGGCTCCCGTCTCAGATCAAGATACCGGTATTTCATGCGCAGATCATCGCCTCCATCCGTATCATTTTCAATGGTAAAAGGCGGCGTTTCAGAACTATTCAGAATTTCAAGGGAATTTACACAGATCTCAATGCCACCGGTGGGAATATTTGGATTTTTATTGCTTCTTTCTGCCACAGCACCGGAAGCTGTCACAACAAATTCCCGTCCCAGTTTCCGCGCTTCGTTGCAAAGATCCGGGTCTGTATCCATGTTAAATACCAACTGAGTAATACCATAGCGGTCTCCTAAATCGATGAATGTCATCCCCCCCAGATCTCTTGATTTCCGGACCCAGCCACTCATT
>CAYOFK010000208.1:0-3764 GCA_964403185.1 uncultured Rikenellaceae bacterium
GTGCCTCAATCTATTCAAAAGCTTCCGTCAGTTGTTTATTTTCATGAGAATCAACTGACTTATCCGGTTGCGCATCCGCAGGAATTTGATTTTCATTATGTACTGACGAATCTCATAACCGCCCTGGCAGCCACAGAGGTGTGGTTCAACTCTTCATACCACCAGAATATTTTCTTAGATGAACTTCTGGTTTTTCTGAAACGTATGGCGGACTTTCCGCCATTAGAAGAGGTTGAGAATATTCGGCGTAAATCCCTGGTGAGATATCCCGGCATCAGTCATTTTCCAAAGAAGGAGAAGAGGACTCCCGGTCCCATGCGCATTGTGTGGGCGGCAAGGTGGGAACACGATAAAAACCCGGAACTCTTTTTCAAAGCTCTTCGGATTCTGAAAATGCGGAAGGTCGAATTCAGGATAAGTGTTATGGGAGAACAGTTCAGGCAAATCCCTGAAGTCTTTACCACTGCCAGGCAGGAGTTTGCAAATCATATAGATCGTTGGGGATATCAACAGGAACGTCGTGATTATGAAAATGCACTTTTAGAAGCAGACATTTTTGTGTCTACTGCGGATCATGAGTTTTTTGGGTTTAGCGTGCTTGAGGGAGTAGCGGCAGGAGCATTTCCCCTAGTCCCTGAAAAACTGGCTTATCCGGAAACACTGGAACGGGATGCCGGTAACGAAGACTTTTATTTTAAAGGCGGAGCGGATCAGTTGGCCGAACGGCTGGTTCCTTTGTCTGAGAGAATCCGGAACAACACCCTGTGGGATGGCAACCCTGACCGTGCAATCCACATAGTTGAGAAGTTCTTCTGGAAGACAAAAGCCAGGTTACTGGATCAGGAACTGGTAAGGGTACTTTTGCGTGACTAGGAAAGTATTCCTGCTTGCTCTTAAGTAATGCAGTTCAGGAGAGATTACGGGTTTTTATCAAGTAGAGCGAAGTCTTTTGCTTCTAATATCTTGAAGTACTGAACCCTTCGATACACTAAATCATTTGATAATAATCTGGACAAAATGTCCTGATTTGTGTCCACAAAAATAACCATTGCATTCACTGCTATGAACTTTTTCTTTTGCTCTTTTTAACACTATGGAATCCGATACGGCTTTTTGGTTTTACTGGTGGTGTCATTAACTGACGGATTGCATCAAAGACTACCTTAAATTGAGCATCATATTTCTTTTCAAGAGCTGTAAGTTTACGTGCCAGTGCTGCATCAGAAGCAAGCATCTGTTTGAGCTTAACAAATGTACGCATAATTTCGATGTTGACTTGTATTGCACGTTTACTACGCAAGACACTTGAAAGCATAGCTACACCCTGTTCTGTAAAAGCATATGGTGTTGCTCTACGAAGTCCACCCCAACTTGAAATCACAATCTGTGATTTCAAGTCTGCAAACTCTTTCTCAGAAAGTTGAAACATAAAATCTTCAGGAAATCGTTCAATATTACGTTTTACAGCCTGTATCAGCACACGCGGCTCAACTTCGTAGAGTACGGCTAAATCAATGCTTAACATCACTTTTTGCTGACGAATAAAATAGATGCGTTTTTCAATTCGTTCACTTGGAATCATTGATTGCTTATCTGCCATGTTTACATTCCTTGAATTAATTAATGTCTCCCGGTTTTAATGTTGTGATATTCACAATAAAGGTTTTACTTTTGTAATTTTATCCTGTTATCCCGTCAAAAGATGTTTCGTGCCTCCAGAATTGCATTAAAAAGGTTCACTGGTACTGGAGAAGGTCATGCGACTATTTTCTACCGGATGGTTGATAATCAGTTCTTTTGCATGCAGACATAAGCGATCTGCCATTGAGTACGCGGCGTCATGTGCATACAGCTCATCCCCAAGAATAGGATGTCCCATGGCCTGCATATGTACGCGTAGCTGGTGTGTACGCCCCGTAGTAGGAGACAATTCCACAAGGCAACTGTTTTCAAACCGTTCAATAATTCTCCAGTGGGTCAGTGCCTCTTTCCCCAGTTGGTGATCAATGATCTGCAGAGGCCTCCTCTCCCAATCACAGCGCAATGGCAGATTGATCATTCCGGATGTTCCATCAGGCTGGCCAAATACTTTTGCAACATAGGTTTTTTCCGTTTTTCGGTTTTCAAACTGCCGGCTCAGATTGCGGTGTGATTCGCGGTTTTGTGCGATAACCATAAGGCCGGAAGTGGAAAAATCCAGCCTGTGAACAATACGGGCTTCAGGAAAACACTTCCGGACACGGTGAATGAGGCAGTCCTGTTTACCAGGAGTCCTGCCCGGCACTGACAGCATATTTGCCGGTTTGTCTACAATGATGATGTGTACATCCTCATAGAGGTATTCAATGTCACCCATTGGTGGTGGAAGGACCTCGTGTGTTATATTACGGGCATAAGACATGGTTATTGAATAACGCCAGGTGCAGAAAAATATATTTCCAACCTCTTCTTCGAGAGGATTCAAGTATTGGAATCCTCTCGAAAGAGAGGCCTGCTGTTGAGCAGGAGAGCCAATAATCTAGTCAGGATTATACGCCCATGTTGGGACTCTAAATTTACCTTTTGTGTTTACAACTTTATCAAAATTCCCATCACCGTTATTATCAATGATTATATAATCTACCGGTTTTTCAGTATCACTGTCAATGCCGTATGAGTATATTTTATCATTAACTGACAGTTCCTGGATACGGCCTCCGTCTTGTGTTATATATATCCTGAGTCTTGATTCTTTATCAGTTTTTTTTCTGTTAACGCTTATCTTCTGATTAAAAACTAACTTTAACTTGCTGGTATCGGGAACCTTATATATGCTTAATTCACCAGCCAGGTATTTAATCCATTTTTTTGTACCGGGGTGGTTGGGTCTTTGTGCAGAACTATTTAATAAACACTTTAATGATTTAGACAATTCATCATTATAATAATATGCAATCCCTAAATTATATTCAATTGCAGGTTCGTATGGTACTAATTTTAATGCATGATTGTATGCTACAATTGCATCCTTAATCCTCCCCTTTTTTTTATAGGCTAATCCTAAGCTGCTATAGAATAAAACACTATTATTCTCGTTGCCTTTATGAGGTTCAAGCAGGGCTATGACTTCATCCGGATAATCATTTGGATTTAATTCTACAACACGAAGCCCCAAAGCTTCATAATCTACAACACCTGTCTCTTTTGTTTCTTCACTATCGGCATCTGCACTCTTTTCATCCGACTGTGCCTGCCCGGAAGTTATTTCCATTGCCGTTTCCGCCTGTGCAGACGGGCAGGAAAGCAGCAGGATTAAAAATGTTAACATGAGGATTGTTTTTCCCATAATCTCTTCGCAAGATTTTAATAATCGCGGTTGAATATGCTCAGTAATTATGACTACTCCACCACATTAGCCTTGATCACGTTCACTCTCATATATCTTAACGTCTTGGGATCTTCAACAGGTCCTATTCCCGTTTCCACAATAGTTGACTTTCCGGAAGAGAGAATATTGCTTACGTCTTTTACCATTTCAAGTGCCTTGCCCTGTGAATCCGGATAACGTATTATTACTTTCACGTCACGGACAGGTATCGGTGTAGGGTTGATAACCGTGATAATAACAAATCGTTTGTAATTCAGGTTGACACGTGCTTTAATGTGACTGTTTGGATTTTCATGCATGTCAAGCTTCACAAATGACCGTGCCGCCTGTCTGCCTGGTTCCGAATTGGATGGTGAAGCATCTTTAAAATATTGCATGGCCTCCGGCAGATTCCCCT
>CAYOFK010000209.1:0-3730 GCA_964403185.1 uncultured Rikenellaceae bacterium
ATCAGGAAAGGGAGTTTATTGGTTTGCCCACACCGGCTTCAGGTATATTTTTTTCGTCCCTGGCGTTCATTCAGGATGGGCTGCTTACACTTCCGGTCCTGTTATTTCCCGCATTAGCGCTGTTCTTTTCATTTCTTCTGGTTTCAAGGATCCCCATGTATTCATTTAAAGCCAGGAAATTAACCGATCCCGGAAATTTGCCTGCCGTATTTCTAATTCTTTGCGGATTAGTGATCCTGCTGGTGTTTTCGGTAAAATATATTTTTGTTATTATTATTTTATATATTTTTATATCATTGGTTTTGCCTGTATTTTCTGAAACGAAACAGTAGTTGCACCTATGAAATATCTGGCTGAAGTTAATGTGATGCCACTTAAAGCGTTACTAGATCCACAAGGTAAAGCAGTCACCATCAGTCTGGAGAATATTGGTTTCCGTGACATCTCAAATGTAAGGATCGGAAAACACATTACCCTGGAGATTGAAGCAGACAGTGAAGAAAAAGCCATGGAGCGGGTGAATGAAGCCTGCAACAAATTACTTGCAAACCCCATCATGGAGGGCTACATTTATACAATCAGGGCAGCAGAAGACACGTAAATATAACCTCCTTTTTTGAGGGTTTGGCATTCTCAAAAGAGGGAAACTCTAAATTGCCTGACAATAAAGAGGATGTCCGAAAACGGACATCCTCTTTATTATTTCCTGTATCTCTTTAAAGATCAATTATTTTGGTGATCTTGCCCGCTTTACGGGAATCAAAGCTCAATGTGACTTTTCCTTTCCCTGAGATCAAAAACTGGTATTCTACTTTTCCAAAACCCGGAACCTGGCAAAACTGCACTTCAGGTTTATATTTTTTATAACTCACCTGGTCTGTAAATGCATCATTCAGTTTGCCGCCTGAAACAATCTTCACGGAAGAGCCTCCGGCTTTCAGTATATCCATCGGATAATTTTTATCTTTTACCACCTGATAGGCTATGGATGGCATGGCCTTGCTGTTTGACAAGCGCACCCGGATCCGGTACAGGTTTTTTCCTATTTCCTTCTTCTCAAACACCTCCATTTTCACTTCAGGTGTTTGTTCTGAGGAGAAAATAACAACAGCTGCATTCCTGTGAACCAGGTCCTGTAGCATAAACGGATGTGGAAGCCGTGAGCTCATCTTAACCCAGCCACCGATTTGGATATCGCCATACACCGGGTGTTTATAAGGCTTCCAGGGCGTAAAGAGTTCACCCATGGCAACATGATCGTTGAATTTCATGCGCTCCCTGCTCCTTTCATTGCTTTCTCCGAAAAATCCGGATTCACCGGATGTTTTGGCATCCGGGTCGGGTTTTCTGAAGGTTTCGGAGGAAGACTGAAACAGTTCGCCAACAAATGTATAGCCGCCAACAACATGGTCCATAAAGTCTCCAAAATCTCCGTAGGTCGGATACAGGTCCTTCCAGCCTACCAGGTATTCGTATCCCGGGACTATTTTTTCAGCATTTTTTCCAAGATAATCATACACCTTAATGTCTCCCGGGTGGAATTCTCCCTGGGATTTTACGCTTGGGCCTCTGAGAAACATGCCACCGGAGTTATGGAAGGCAAATACCATAATGATATTTGGACGGGCCAGAATGTAATCCTTAATGGCACTCAGGCCGACCCCTGAAAATGGGTAAAATCCGGCTCCGGATTGCACATAAGCCGGGGCCCAGTTAAAGCCCCAGTTCCTGTTCGGATCCACATATCCTTCAGAATCTTCGTTCACACGGCCGTCTCCGTCGTTGTCGATGCCTTCGGAGCCAAGCATTCTCCATTCGCCTTTTTCTCCCGGTTTCACAGGGATCATAAGCCGTGGATCTTCCGGGTCGGTTTTATAGCTTCCAAAAGGATCGCGGATACGCATTTGAGTGATGTTGCCATCCCCGTCAAGGTCGTCTGGAAAATCTTCATCAAACAGGCCATCACGGTCATCATCCTTGGGCCTTCGGAGGCCCCTGTTTGAACTGGAGGTATTCGGATCTTTGAAGAAGTGATAACGTCCGTCAACATTCACAACCGGAATGACATAGTAGGCATTTTTATCAACCAAGGTTGTGATCTTTTCATTCTTGCCATAGTTAGTGAGCATTTCATTCAGAAAATACAGGGCCACTTCACCGGCCTGTATTTCATTTCCATGGATGTTTCCATCCAAATAAACTCCAGGTTTACTCAAAGCATCTCCTGTTTTCGGATTATTAATTGTCAGGGCCCAGATGTCCCTGCTCTCTTCACTTTTCCCAACCAGGTCAAGCTTTGTGAGTTCCGGATAAGCATTATTCAGGGCTTTCAATGCCTGGACTATTTGTTCATAACTGCTATAAAAATCAAACCGTAATGGAACGGTGATTTCCTGCGATATGATTGGTTTTGACCCCGCAAAAAACAGAACCGTAAGAAACAGGCCTGTTATGATTGTTGACTTTTTCATTTTGTGCCTCCGATCTTAATTTGTTTTTGATCTCCCCATGCATTCACAGATGTGAGGTTGATATTTACAGTTTTGCTCTTTTCCACCTGCAGGATCCATGTAAGTTTTGTACGCTCATAACCTCCAAGGCTGGACAGGGGTGTGCGTTTTTTGCCTGACAGAAATTCAATCCCGTCATCCGTTATTTCCACTATGGCCGGAGCCGGCTGCATGTTCCGTTTGCCCATGGCTGTGGGAAAGGGAAGAAAGGATTTGTTTTCAATCCATACGTCGAGTTCGTACACTCCGCCGCCCTTATGGGTGACCCTGGATTCCAGGATGCCCAATTTGGGTAATTTCTTGCTCAATTCAAGAACCCACGGGACCTGAATGGAAAGCAGGGAATCCATGAATTCCGGGGGCGGTGTATTATCTGCATATGGGACCATACCTCCAATTTCAACGGTACCAAGGGCGGGATGATCAAAAGTCTTCCACTCAACAAAGCCTTTCCCATCCAAATATTTGTCGTTAAATGCCAGCAGGGCTTTCATTTTGGGATCCCCTTCTTTTTCATCCTTTGGCTTGGGCATTGATTTCATCATCTGAGCCATTTGCCCGGGAGATACACTGCCTCCTTCAACCATGGCAATCACACTTGAAGCCTTATATTGATCGGGAGCGCCGCTTTCTTTAAGGAAGGCCGCTATTTTCTCCTCACCCAGGGCTAAAAATTCATCTGAAGTCATAGATTCCAGTTTTTCCACGGTAATCCCGCTCTTTTCTTTTTTCTCTTCCTTCACCTTAGGGAGTGTCCACAAGTCCATTGAAAAAGTATGCACGCCCAGTTGGTAATACGACCAGAGTTCAAAGGAACCGTCTTTGGCACTGGCAGCTTCCAGGCGGTCTCCGGTCATTCCTTTTTCTTTCAGGTATTCTTTGTATTTATCTGCCAGTTCCTTATAGATTGCCAGATCCTCTTTCAAAGGATTCACCACCGCTCCAAGTCCCATAAAGCTGGCTATCATGCTTTCGGTCACCTCCATTCCGGGCGGCAACATGGGTTTTACAAGCTCCATGATCTCTTTCATACTATAGGTTCTGTCAGGATCGGCATTGATCATTTCTGCCATCCGTTCCGGAACCTTAATTTTATCCATATCAACTCCTGAACTCCGCCCGCCTTTTGGGGGCACCATACAGAAATTTGTTGAGCCAAAACTCATGGTCATGGCAATCCCGGGATGTTCAAAAACGAATTTGAAGATCTGGAAGGACTC
>CAYOFK010000210.1:0-3706 GCA_964403185.1 uncultured Rikenellaceae bacterium
GGCATGGGCATTGGAGCAGCCAATGTGATTCCCGGTGTTTCCGGTGGAACCATCGCCCTGGTAACAGGGATATTTGAAAAACTTATACATTCCCTGAAAGCATTCGATCTCACTGCTGTCCGCCTGTTATTTACCGGAAAGTGGTGGTCTTTTGCCCAACATGTCAACCTCGGTTTTCTGGTTGCTGTATTTTCCGGGATCTTTGTTTCAATCCTGACATTTGCCAGGATACTGGAACTATTGTTCAGTGATTATCCGGTGTATGTATGGGCCTATTTTTTCGGACTGATACTGGCTTCAGTGTATTTTGTCGGCAAAACGGTTTCTAAGGTCAATACGGCAGTGGTATTAACCTTTCTTACCGGAACCGTCATAGCCTTGTTTATTTCCTTCTTATCTCCTGCGGCAAGAAATGAAGGCCTGATTTATCTTTTTATCTGCGGGATCGTTGCTGTATGCAGCATGATCCTTCCGGGATTGTCGGGCTCCTTTGTACTCATCCTTATGGGTAACTACGAACTGGTGTTTATTGAGGCTGTGAATGATCTTAATATGCGCATTCTGATTCCCGTGGCACTGGGCTCAATCTTTGGCCTTATTAGCTTTTCTCACGTTCTTTCGTGGGTATTCAGAAAATTCCGAAATGAAACCATATCACTCCTTACCGGGTTCATCCTTGGCTCCCTGGCCATCCTGTGGCCATGGAAAAAGGAGATTTATCAGATGGATCCACTGGGGGCACCGGTACTAAAGACAGACGGATCTATGATGATTGAAGGATATGAACGCTTTGTGCCGGACACCATCAATTCAGAGGTTGTCTGGGCCATGGTATTCATGATCACAGGCGTCATTACCATTGCCCTTGTTGAATGGGTGGCTTTGGTCAAAAAGAACGATGATAATGACTGACATTGAGGAACATAAAGTGTTTGGTCTCATTGGATTCCCTTTGTCCCATTCCTTTTCGAAATCCCATTTCAATAATAAATTCCGGAATGAACACATCCCTGATTCAAGATATCAAAATTTCCCCCTCCCCAACATTTCCCAATTTCAGGAACTGATAAGTGGCCAGCCATCACTTGCCGGACTGAATGTGACCATGCCATACAAGGAAGCAGTGATTCCCTTCCTGGATGAGCTCGATCCGGTCGCCCGGGAGGTAGGTGCCGTGAACACCATCACCATCAAAAGAGGAGATGGAACCATACATCTGAAAGGCTTCAATACCGACATTACAGGATTTGAGCAGGCTCTGGATCTTAGTGCACATAACGGATACAGGAATGCTCTGGTCCTGGGTTCCGGGGGAGCCTCAAAAGCCGTTGTATATGTTTTGAAAAAACTGTGTGACAGAGTCCTGATTGCCTCACGAAAAAAAAGCGGTCCGGAGATCATTTCTTATTCCCGGATTGATGAGTCCGTACTGTCAGAATACCACCTGATTGTGAACACCACTCCACTGGGAACCTGGCCGGATGTTGATACATTTCCTCCCATCCCTTTTGAATTCATCAATGAAAACCACTATTTATTCGATCTGGTTTATAATCCGGAGGTGAGTAAATTTCTTCTGCTTGGACAAGACCGGGGAGCCCGGATTCGCAATGGGGAAAGGATGCTTTATGAACAGGCTGAAGCCTCCTGGCGTATTTGGAACAGACCTTTATAAGGTTCACGATACCTGATTTATTTTGAGGATTGACTGATTAAATATAAATTTGTTTTCCACAACCTTGTATCCATGACTCACTCACCGGTTTGGTTTCTGTTGGGAATGAACACCCTGGGATGAAAAAGCCTGTTTTTATTACCGCAGCAATACTATTGTTTATAGTGATATTCCTGCTCGTTGGCCTGGTACTTGGAAACGCCAGGTTTACGCAGGAACTGGAGATCGGGAGGCCGCCTAAGGTAGTATATTATGCGATGATGAATCCTATGAAAATGGATGCCTGGATCCAGGGCTTTCAAAAAGCGGAAGCGCTTGACGGCTTCCTTAACGGCCCCGGATCGAGATACTTAATGACTTTAATAATCGGCGGACATGAAATTAAGGTTCTGGAGGAAGTGACCAGTTTTGTGTGGAAAGAAGAACTGGGCCTGAAATTGAATTTTAAGCATTTCACTGCAAATCTTGACATCCGTCTTGAGGAAACTGAGAAAGGGACCAGGGTGTACATCAAAAATATCATCTCTGGCAACAACCTTTTCTGGAAGATCATGGTCCCTTATCTTAAACCCGGATTTAAAAGACATATGAATAAAAATTGGTACAATCTGAAGGACATGCTCGAATAGGGGATCCGGGATTCTGCTGCTTGCACAAAAAAACCGCAACTTTTCTTATGCATAGGAAATTCAGAATTTTTATTATTTTAATTGCAATTGTTGTTTCAGGCTACTCCTTTACAGGCATGATAAACAGATCTGTTGAATTAAAGAGATCACTGCATATTAACAATCCGGTTTCTGAAGTTTTTTCCGCTACTATTGTGCCCGTCGAGATCCGGGAATGGCTGCCGGCATTCCAGGGATTTAAACCCATCCACGGATCCTTCGATGGACCGGGAAATCAGTTTCTGGTAACAATTCTGGTTGGGAAACGGACACAGTCTGTGCTGATGGACCTGACAGAATTTGAAGCCGGAAAAGAAGTTGAGGTGGTTCTGCACTTGCCGCATATGGATTCAAGGATCAATATCGGATATGAAACGGTCAATAACGGAACATATCTGACCGTTCATGCTGAAATAACCGGCAAGGGCCTTTTCAGGAAGTCGGCCCTCACCATCTTCAGGCCTGGATTAAAACGAAAAATGAGATCAGCATTGAGGGATCTTGAGGATTACCTTTCGAAGAAGCAACCTGAAACCTGAAACCCTGACGGTTCGGTCAGGGTCTGCGCTTTGCTTCGACCTGAAACGAATCGTCAGATCAACATTTCAAAAGAAATACCTATTTTGCACTCCTGAAAAATTAAAACAAATTGTTATGGCTTTTACTTTAAAAATCGGTGACCGGGCGCCGGAATTCAAACTGCCCGCAACAGATGGAAATACTTATGCTTTCGATGACTTCAGGAAGGGAAAAGCAGTGGTGGTTTTCTTTACATGCAATCATTGTCCCTATGTTATTAATTCCGATGAAATCACACGGGCTACCGTTGAAAAGTATTCAAAACAGGGTGTGACATTTGTTGGGATCAATTCCAACTCACCAAATACATATTCCGAGGATGATTTCAATGGCATGGTGCAGCGCATGGAGGAACATAAATTTCCGTGGACCTACCTGTACGATGCCACACAGGAAGTGGCCCGGGCATACGGGGCGCTTCGAACTCCTCATTTTTATGTTTTTGATGCCGGTGCAAAATTGGTTTATACAGGCCGGGCTGTGGACAGTCCGCGCGACCCTTCACGGATCACTGTGAACGACCTTGAAAATGCCCTTGATGAATTTCTGGCAGGGAAAGTAATTGCAGTGAAGGTGACCAATCCAATCGGATGTAACGTGAAATGGGAGGGGAAGGATGCCCACTGGATGCCTGCGGATGCCTGTGACCTGGTATAGGTTGAACCAGGATTTTTTACCCGGGGGGTCAATTAGTAGATCTTGAGTTCACGGAAGTATTGCCTTATTGGGAATTCTTAAAAACTATTATCCCAATGAATTAACCACAACCTGAAACGCGAAACAA
>CAYOFK010000211.1:0-3675 GCA_964403185.1 uncultured Rikenellaceae bacterium
GTATTGCTGCAATTGGAACCTTTTTCCTTTTCAGATCATTTAATAAATTGCGGGCAAACTAAACCGGCCTGAATCCTAAACAACTCATTCGTGCCTTCAATAAATTTTGAGAAAATATACAATCAATTCTCCGTAAAAGGAAGTTTCAAACATGTTGCCCCGTACGGATCAGGCCACATAAATGATACATACCTGATAAAGACAAGGGAAAATGATTGCAGCGATTATATACTGCAACGTATCAACCGCAACATTTTCAAGGATATTCCCCGTCTGCAGGAAAACATTCTCAGGGTAACCAGCCACCTCAGAAAAAAAATAAGCCTGATACCGGGTTCCGAACCCGACCGGGAAACCCTGACACTCGCACTTTCATTATCAAAACTTCCATATTACCGTGATGATGATGGAAATTACTGGCGGGTTTATTTATTTATTTCCAATCACAGAAGCTACAACCGTGTGGAAACTCCGGGCCAGGCTTACGAAGGAGGCAGGGCATACGGCAGGTTCCTTCGTCTTCTTTCCGACCTTGAAGGCCCTTCCCTGCATGACACCATTCCTTACTTCCACAACATGGAAAAACGGTTGCAGACATTTTTTAAGAAGGTAAAGGCAAACCCTGTAAACAGGGTTGCAGGCACAGCAGAGGAAATACGTTTTGTGGAACAAAGGTCAGACGAAATGCTGCATATACAGGAATTGGGCAAGGCCGGTAAGATTACCGGCAGGGTTACACATAATGACACAAAATTCAACAATGTATTGCTGGATGAAAACGATAAAGCCCTGTGTGTAATAGATCTGGATACGGTAATGCAGGGGTATGTACTTTACGACTTCGGTGATGCCATCCGTACGTCAACCAATACCTCCAGTGAAGACGAACCTGATCTTTCAAAAGTGGAGTTGGACATCGGACTGTTTGAAAGTTTCTCAAGAGGGTTCCTCAAAGAAACAGCCTCCATCCTGAATGATACTGAAACCGGGAACCTTGCATTTTCCGGAAAGATGATGACTTTTATTATAGGTTTACGGTTTCTCACAGACTATCTTGACGGGGATAACTATTTTAAAACCCATCATAAACATCACAATCTTCAGCGGGCAAAGACTCAGTTTAAACTGGTATCCAGCATGGAACGGCAATACGATCAGATGCAGGGCATTGTATCTGAAATAGTTGAGGAGTTGAGGAAGAAGGTTTAGGGGTTTAAGGGTTTAGAAAGTTTAGAAAGAGATAATCGTTCATTCCCTGGGTGACTTGCCTGAGTCAACTCGGCGAAGGGCGCAGAGGAAAAGTCACAAATGATGCATCTGCCTGACATTTTTCACGGGGTCGTTGGTTTGTTACGGACCCAAACACCCGGCTCAAGCCGGGTATTATTCGGATATGCTGCCATTGGGACCCTTAGTCTGCACAACGAAATGTTACAGTCAAGTCTCAGAGAGACAGAATGGTAATAGGCAGTCACTTCAGTTGCTGTTGTTGGATCAGCGCAAAACACCACAGCCCGTGGGGCTAGAATGAACCACGGTAAATATTTTTCTTCGTATTTTCCATCCTATCCCTACGGGATGTATTTACAATTGGGCATACATTTCCAGGCATTGAAATGCCTGTCTATTTTCTTTCAATCCCTACGGGATAGAACCGGGCGTTAAGAATTTGTCCTGTGGACAAATTTAGCCCCACCTTCGATAAGTCTATGGTGGGCAAAGGAGGGACCAGGTTGTGGGCTGCCCAGTATTCTGGGTAACCAGGAAAACGGTCCGACCCTGATGCAAGGGAAAAGAAAAATGTTTTGCCGGTCCGAAGAATAGGTATGAGTGTGCCGGGTGCATTTTTCCCATTATTCCATATCTTCCACAATTCTTCTTATTTTTGCACAATATGAAAAAGAATAAAGGAGGCAAATTATGTGTCTGGCAGTTCCCGGAAAGATCGTATCTTTTGATGAAAGCAACCCCGATATGAAGATGGCCAAAGTCAGTTTTGGCGGTGTGCTCAAAGATATCTGTGTTGAATGGCTTCCCGAAGCCGGAATTGGTGATTACATCATTGCTCATGTGGGCATGGCCCTTAATATACTTGATGAAGAGGAGGCTCTGCTGACCCTGAAAACCTTTGAGGAAATAGAGCAAACACACAAGGGGGACGAGGACGGAAACAACCGGTAAGATCTGTTCCCTGCCGGTTTCATAATTGGTTTCTTTCACGCTCGGTAAGGCCTGGTGGCAGACGGTAACCCTATCAGTATCTGAATTTTGAAATACGTGGAAGAATACCGTGATCTTAAGGTGGTTCAAAAACTGGCCGCCAGAATTGCAGATGCCACCACACAATCCTGGGCTATCATGGAGATCTGTGGCGGGCAAACCCACTCCATCATGAAGTACAACCTTGAGGAGTTTCTGCCCCAAACCATACAACTTGTCCATGGTCCGGGATGCCCTGTTTGTGTCACTCCCCTGGAGTTGATCGACAAAGCCATTCAGATCGCCGGTAATGAGGAGGTGATTTTTACCTCGTTTGGCGACATGTTAAGGGTTCCCGGTTCCGGGACTGATCTGCTGAAAGCAAAAGCCGGTGGAGCTGATGTACGCATGGTATATTCTCCATTGGATGCTGTAAACATTGCGAAGCAAAATCCCGGAAAAAAAGTGGTATTTTTTGCCATCGGTTTTGAAACTACTGCCCCGGCGAACGCCCTGTCAGTTCTGGAAGCCAAACGCAGGGGACTGACGAATTATTCCATTTTAAGTTCCCACGTCCTGGTTCCGCCGGCCATCCGTTCCATTCTTTCTGCACCTGACTCAATAATTCAGGGGTTTCTTGCGGCTGGTCATGTATGTACGGTGATGGGCTACAGGGAATACATCCCACTGGCTGAAAAATTCAAAGTGCCCATTGTGGTTACGGGGTTTGAACCGGTGGATATATTGCAGGGGATCCTGCATGCTGTAAACCAACTTGAAACGGGACAGGCCTTTGTTGAAAATGCATATAAACGGGTGGTCACAGCCGCTGGAAATAGGGAGGCACAGAAAATACTGAAGGAAGTTTTTAAAACCATCGACAGAAAATGGCGGGGGATCGGTACCATTCCTGCGAGCGGATACGCCCTCCGTGATGAATTTTCAGCTTTTGATGCAGAACAGATCTTTAAACTTGAAAAAGTCAGCAAACCGGAATCTCCACTGTGCATTGCCGGCGCAGTCCTGCAAGGCCTGAAAAAGCCCCTGGAGTGCCCTGCATTTGGAAAGCAATGCACACCGGAATCCCCGCTTGGGGCACCCATGGTAAGCACGGAAGGTGCCTGCGCCGCTTATTATCATTATAAGAAAAATGAACAAAAAGAAAAAAGATAATACCAACCACTCCCCTACCTGTCCCGCTCCCATCACCAGCTACGACCGGGTGACACTGGCCCATGGCGGGGGTGGAAAGCTTTCGCATCAATTGGTTGAAAAAATGTTCCTGAAGGAGTTTTCAAATCCTTTTCTCAACGAAGAACACGACGGTGCCGTTTTTGAGCTTAAGGGACGGGTGGCTTTCACCACAGATTCTTTTGTTGTAAACCCCATTTTTTTTCCGGGGGGGAATATTGGCGATCTGGCAGTAAACGGTACGGTCAACGACCTGGTTTGCTGCGGGGCCATTCCCAGGTACCT
>CAYOFK010000212.1:0-3552 GCA_964403185.1 uncultured Rikenellaceae bacterium
CGTTTTTCATCTCCGGCATCTTCAATTTCAACTTCCGGTTCAACCTCAGTGATTTTGCTTTTAACCTTTTCAAGATTTTCCGTATCAATGGTCATTGAAGCGGTAGCGAAATTGACCGTCACAAACTTCACCTCGTCCAGTTTTGTGAGGCTGTCTTCAATTTTTGTTGCACAGGAAGCACAATCGAGATTTTTCAGTTTATATTTTTTCATAACAGTTTGCAACTCAGAAATGCATATTGCCTTTTCGTCAGACCATTAAATACATTTCAGCAATGCCTTTTACAGAGGTGTTTTAATCCAGACTGATATCTTTCCCTGTTTTTACCCTGTGTGCACTTTCCACACCGGATACATAAATGATCCCATCACCGGGGTTGTGTGTTTTTCCGTATTTCGAAATGATACTGACGATGGAATGTACATCTTTCTTTTTCACAACTATTTCCAGTTTGGCAATTTCACTGTCGGTAATCGAAAACTTTTGTGATACAAAAGCTTTTTCATCCCGGAATTTTCCAGTTCCCTCTGCCATGGAAATGGTTAAATTATCATATCCGGCGTGCTCCAGGTTGTGAACAATATCCTTCACTTTATTCGGTCTTACAAATGCTTTTATTTCTTTCATAAGTATTAATTTTAATGTCCGTGTCCGGTTTCTCCTTTGCCCATTTCGGCCAGCAGGTAGTAGGCGGTATTGATGGCTATTTTGGCATTATCAGGCAAGGGTGTTAAGAGTTTGATTTCCACAAAGCCATTGTCCCTGATGCCAGGTATGACTTCTGTTTTTTTGAAATGCCATTCTCCCTCATTTTCATTATGATTTTTTTCATCCAGACCCTGCTCATCGTTATGTGTAAGGGCTTGTTCTTCACCTTCTGTTTTAACAAAAATGAAATACTTATCACCTTCGGCTGCAAGAGCTGCTTCCGGAAGGACATGGGTGATAATGTTATCAACCATTATATGTGCATTAAGGTACATTCCGGGAATGATGTTGCCTCCGGCGTTTTCAATGTTGGCATGGACGGTTATCGCTCTGGCTTCATTTTCATATGCCCTGCCCACCGAGAATATAGTTCCCTTCAGCTCTTTGCCGTGAATGTTGGAAATGGTAAAATGCACTTCCTGCCCGTTTTTGATTTTATGAATATCCTTTTCATAAACTAAAAGGTCAGCGTGGATGTTCCGGTTATCCAAAATTTCAAACATGTCGTCATTAGATTCCACAAAAGAACCGATATTGACTTCTACAAATCGCACATACCCCTCAATTGGTGAAATGATCCTGATTGTAGGGCTTATATTGCCTTGTTCCAGAGACTGTATGTTGATGCCGATCATACGCAGTTTGACTTTCAGGCCATTGGCTGTTGACCTGGCAGTGTTGTATTCTGAAAGTGCTTTCTGGTAGTTCTTTCCCGAACCCACATTTTCTTCATACAGTTTTTTCTTCCTTTGGTAATCCTGTTCAAGGAATTCCAGGCTGTTCACATTTTCGAGGTATTGCTGCTGCATGTCCACAATATCCGGGTGTTCAAGAGTGGCCAGTGTTTGTCCTTTTTTTACGAAGTTGCCCTCAATGACAAAAACATTTTTAACCGCACCGCTCACAAGAGCAGTAACGTTGGCTTTATTTTGTGGTAAAACTTCCGCTCTGCCGTTGGATTTTACGGTGGTGCTGAGATTGTGCTTTTCAATTTTCCCCAGCTTCAGATCAATGGCCTTCATTTGCTGCATTGACAGTGAAACCACATTTTCCTCAAGTAGGTCCTCACTGTGTTCTTCTTCCGGACTTACATTACCGGAAAAGCAGGCAGTCATTAATAATCCGCTTAGCATTACAGGGATTATGATATTTTTGTTCATTGTTTACTTTTTTAATGGTTAAGAAAATTAATGTGCTTTTTGTTTTTTGCAACTGATTCCCGGTACAGGCCGGGTCCGGGCTTTTGCATGTTGTTGTATATACATTTTTTTCCGGTCATTGTGATATTATTGCTAATGCCAATATTTATCTGATCCCCATCAGGAAAAGGATCTCAATAACTGTACTGTTATATGATTTAAGATTATCCAGATACTGTGTTCTGATTTCGATGCCCTGGTCAATGTTACGGATGTATTCCACATAGTTAATTTCGCCAATCTGGTACCCTTTTTGTGCATATTTCATCAGTTCATCTGCTATGGCAAGTCCTTGTGTTTCGTAATAATCCACAAGTTTTTTGTATTTATAATATTCCTGCATCTGATTATTGAACAGGGTTTTTATGAGTATCCGGTTGTTTTCGTATTGCGCCCGGGTAATCATGATGTCCAGCTTTGCTGCCTGTGCTTTGCCTTGTTTTGCCCAAAATGCGATGGGGATGTTTATACCTATCTGAAAGCCTGTATTTCCAGGCGTTCCGTCAATTTGCTGATTAAAATATCCTGCTGAAAGGTCGGGCAGGAACTCTGCTTTTTGCAGCTTATATTCCTGTTCGGTAACTTTAATCAGTTGCTGATAATATTGCAGAAAAGGGTTGTTATTGAGTTTGGCAGTGTCCTGTTCCGGTTCAACTTCCATTTTAGTGAGTTGTTGTACGGCCAGGCTTATCGATTCTCCGGTGTTCAGCCACTTTTGCAGATCCTGCATATAGATTTGCACGTCGGCTTCTGCCTGTTGTTTCAGCAATTTTATCTCCAGGTACTTTCCCTGTGCTGCGGCTTTTTCAAGCAGGTTGGACTCACCTGTTTCGTACCTGATTTGTGCTGCCCTGGCAAAGTCGCGGTATATGCTGTCTAGTGTTACAAACAGATCCAGGCGGCTGTTGCCGTAAGCTAGCAGAGAGTATGCTGCCTTCACGTTTCTTATCAATTCGTTCTCAGAAACCGACAATATTTGTTCGCTGAGTGCCACCATTTGATTTTGCAACTTTGCTTGTGAAGCGTAGGTGGTTGGGAATTTGAAGCCCTGCGACACCTCCCAGCTGTTGTCAATGATCGAGGAGTTTATCTGCCCGTTAGTGTAAGTGAAGGCGGTATTGTCGAGGTCGAAGACCGACTTTTTCAGTTTCAGTTGTTTTTCCACACCCAATGAGGCGGCTTTTATTTCCGGGTTGTTTTTCAGGGCCATGTCAATGGCCTGCTGCACTGTTATTTCATTCAGGCCCTGTGCAGTTGCTTTATTGCCACCTGTAGCCAGCCCCGAACAGAGCAGGATAACCAGCAGAACGGTAGTAAATTTACCCGGCCCGGCAAGGGTTTTCTTTTCTGGTTTGCCCGGAGATTCAAACATATAGTAGAGGACAGGAATAACCAGCAGGGTGAGCACCAATGCAGTTAATAGCCCGCCGATAACCACAGTTGCCAGGGGGCGTTGCACTTCAGCGCCGGCAGACTGGGAAATAGCCATTGGGATGAACCCAACGATATCGGTACTTGCTGCCAGCAGGATGGGCCGCATCACTTCTTTGGCTCCTCTGGTTATGCGTTCTGTAAGGTTGCTGACACCTTCTTCTTTCAGTGCATTGAACCGGCTTATTAATACGAGCCCGCTCATCACCGACAC
>CAYOFK010000213.1:0-3547 GCA_964403185.1 uncultured Rikenellaceae bacterium
GTCATTCCAACCTTTTTTCCTATTAATCCCTGCATGTCTTTCGTATTTTCTTCAGTTAAACTTTAATTTCCACTTCCACTCCGCTTGGCAGTTCCAGTTTCATCAGGGCATCAATGGTCTTAGGAGTGGAGCTATAGATATCCAGCAACCGTTTATATGAAGCCACCATAAACTGCTCTCTTGACTTTTTATTAACAAAAGGCGAACGCAGTACGGTAAATATCTTTTTATGTGTCGGGAGTGGAATGGGGCCACTTATCACAGCACCAGTCGACTTCACGGTCTTCACAATCTTCTCAGCAGACTTGTCTACCAGGTTATGATCATAGGATTTTAGCTTAATTCTGATCTTCTGACTCATTGTTCAAAACATATTTGTTATACAACTTGTACCTTTCCTGTAATTTTTTCAATAATAGTTTTTGCAATATCGGCGGGCACTTCTTCGTAGTGTGAAAATTCCATAGTGGAGGTGGCCCTGCCCGATGTCAATGTTCTCAACACTGTGACATAACCAAATTTTTCAGCAAGGGGCACTTTGGCTCTGATCACTCTTGCGCCTGCTTTTGCAACCATTCCCTCAACTCTTCCGCGCCGTTTATTAAAATCGGCGATCACATCGCCCATGTATTCTTCCGGCGTAACCACTTCGGCGGTCATGATGGGTTCCAGGATTATAGGATTTCCTTTAGTTGCAGCCTTTTTGAAAGCAATCTTTGCGGCAAGCTCAAATGACAATGCATCCGAATCGACGGGATGGTATGAACCATCTTTTAAAACCACTTTAAGATTATCCACCGGATATCCTGCAAGCGGGCCATTTTGCAAGGCCATTTTAAAACCTTTTTCCACTGCAGGAATAAATTCCCTGGGTATATTGCCTCCTTTAACTGCATCTACGAACTGCAATCCATGGACGTCCTTATCTGCCGGTCCGATTTCCATCCGAATTTCAGCAAATTTCCCTCTTCCCCCGGTTTGTTTTTTAAAGACTTCCCTGTGTTCCACCGGAGTGGTCAGTGTTTCCTTGTATGCAACCATTGGTGTCCCCTGGTTACATTCTATATTAAATTCCCTTCTTATCCTGTCAATCAATATCTCCAGGTGCAGTTCGCCCATACCATTGATCAGGGTTTGTCCGGTATTCTCGTCGGTGTTAACCTGGAATGTAGGATCTTCCTCAGCCAGTTTGCCCAGGGCGATGCTCAGTTTGTCGAAATCCAGTTGAGACTTTGGTTCAATTGCAATGCCGATAACCGGTTTCGGGAAGTCTATAGATTCAAGTGATATGGGTTTCTTTGGGTCGCAAATGGTATCTCCGGTTTTCAGATCTTTCAATCCAACCGCTGCACAAATATCTCCGGCTTCGATCTTATCTTTTGGATTTTGCTTATTGGCATGCATCTGATACAGTCTTGTAATACGTCCTCTTTTTCCGGTCCGTGCATTCAGGATTGTGGAACCTGATTCCAAAACGCCGGAATACACTCTCAGGAATACCAGTCTTCCCACAAAAGGGTCGGTTGCAATTTTAAATGCAAGGGCTGCCATTGGCTCAGACGGATCGGCCTTTCTTGTAACTTCCTGGTTGCCATGTGCAGGGTTCACGCCTGTAACATTTTCAACTTCGAGGGGGCTCGGTAAAAATGCAATTACGGCATCGAGCAGTCTTTGCACGCCTTTATTTTTAAAAGCAGAGCCGCACATAACAGGAACAATGGTTTGTTCAATGGTAGATTGGCGGATCACTTTAATCATTTCTTCTGGCGTAATAGACTTCGGATCTTCAAAGTAGCGTTCCAGGAGTGAATCATCGGTTTCAGCCACGGCCTCAATCAGTTTTTCACGCCATTCTTCAGTTTCTTCCTTCAGTTCTCCGGGGATCTCCTGCAATTCATACACAGTGCCCAACTCCTCATCCTCTTTCCAAACCACTGCTTTATTATATATAAGGTCCACAACACCTGTAAACGAGTCCTCAGAACCAATAGGTATCTGAACCGGAATGGGGTTTGCTCCCAATTTCTCTCTGATCTGTTGTATTACTGAAAAATAGTCGGCCCCTGTACGGTCCATTTTATTTACAAACGCAATCCGTGGAACGCCATATTTATCAGCCTGCCGCCAAACGGTTTCTGATTGAGGTTCCACACCGCCAACGGCACAAAAAAGGGCCACGGCTCCATCCAGAACCCTCAGGGATCGTTCCACTTCAACGGTAAAGTCAACATGGCCGGGGGTATCTATAATATTGATCTTATAATCCTGGTCGTCATACTTCCAGAATGTGGTTGTGGCAGCAGATGTGATGGTTATTCCACGTTCCTGTTCCTGGACCATCCAATCCATCTGGGCAGCACCGTCATGTACCTCTCCCATTCGGTGTGTACGTCCGGTATAAAACAATATCCGTTCGGTAGTGGTTGTTTTACCGGCATCGATGTGGGCCATGATCCCAATATTCCTTGTATTTTGAAGCGTGCTGCTCATCAATGCTGCAATAATCAGTTAAAATCTGAAATGCGCAAAAGCTTTGTTGGCTTCTGCCATCCTGTGTGTGTCTTCTTTCCTTTTATAAGCCCCTCCCTCTTCTTTGTAAGCTGCAATTATTTCAGCTGCCAGTTTTTCTCCCATATTTTTTCCGCTACGTTCCCGGGCAAACAAGATCAGGGTTTTCATACTTATCGAAATCTTTCTGTCCGGGCGTACTTCAATGGGAACCTGGAAAGTAGCGCCACCCACACGGCGGCTTTTCACCTCCACCTGTGGCGTCACATTCTCCAGTGCTTTTTTCCAGATATCGAGTGGTTTTCTTTCGTCATCTTTCATCTTCTCCCCGACAATTTCCATGGCATCATAAAATACCTTATAGGAAAGTGATTTCTTTCCTGAATACATCAGGTTATTTACAAACCTGGTTACCAGCTGATCGTTAAATTTCGGATCCGGCAGTATAATGCGATTTTTAGGTTTGGTCTTTCTCATAATGGTTATGATTCTAACATATTTTCCTCAATCATTTCCTGGGTTTTTTTGTGCCGTATTTCGATCTCCTCTGGGTCCTTCCTTCAACGCCCTGAGTATCAAGAGCCCCCCTGATAAGATGATAACGAACACCCGGAAGATCTTTAACCCTCCCGCCACGAATTAACACAATTGAGTGTTCCTGCAAATTATGGCCCTCACCAGGTATATAAGCATTCACTTCTTTCTGGTTTGTCAACCTGACCCTGGCAACTTTCCTCATGGCCGAATTTGGCTTCTTGGGTGTTGTTGTATATACACGAACACAAACTCCTCTTTTCTGCGGACATGAATCCAATGCCGGAGCCTTACTCTTTTCTACATTTTTCTTGCGGCCTTTTCTTACCAATTGCTGTATTGTAGGCATATAGACAATTATTTTTGTGAATTTATGTTTTTCAAATTGGCTTGCAAAGGTATCATTTTTTTTTAAAATCCTAGTCTTCATAAGTAATTTTTTCCGGAATAAATCGCTGTGCAAAACGCACTTTAAATAATGAATTATATTTGTTCTGTTTCAGAC
>CAYOFK010000214.1:0-3545 GCA_964403185.1 uncultured Rikenellaceae bacterium
CTTCAGGATGTGGGTATTCAGGGCATTACTATTCACGGGAGGACCAGGAACCAATTGTTTAAAGGAAAGGCTGACTGGACTCTCATCGGAGAAGTGAAAAACCACCCTGACATTACTATTCCGGTCATCGGTAATGGGGATGTTACAGGTCCTGAAGTTGCCAGACAGATGTTTAAAAAACATGGGGTGGATGGCATCATGATTGGCAGGGCTACACTTGGCAGGCCCTGGATCTTTAAGGAGATCAGGCATTATTTATCAACCGGCAAACACATGCCGCCCCTGAGTCTTGATGAAAAGGTTGACCTGGCCAAACTGCATTTTAAAAAATCCCTCGAATGGAAAAAAGAGCCACGTGGTGTATATGAAATGCGCCGCCATTTTTCAAACTATTTTAAAGGGCTTCCCAATTTTAAAGAAACGCGCATCAGGCTACTCACAACATTGGATCCCTCCGGGATCATGGATATCCTGGATTCAATAAAAGAGGAGTATAAGGACATCCGGGCAGAAATAATCGATAATGAATGGAAAGACACATTGGCATAAATTCTGTGCTGAAGTCAACTGTTGCGATTACGGTGTTGGAATGGTTGAAGGTTACGGATAGTCTTGAATGTCTCAAAATCTTTGATTTGGCCGGGGACTCCGGGTGGCTTTAAAATTCAGAGCTCCTTTTCCTGTTCGGGTAACTGATGGAATAGTGAAGTCCCCTGCTCTCATGAAGATTCTGTGCCATTTTTATTACCAGATAGCCCACGTTGATCATGTTTACAAGCTCACAAAGTTGCTGTGATAGTGTGGACCTCTTATATAAACTATCTGTTTCCAGGTATATTATTTCAAGTCTTCGCAGTGCCCGTTTGAGCCTTAAATTCGACCTGAATATCCCCACATAATTGCTCATGATCTGCTGCATTTCCCTGTAATTTTGAGTGATCAGGATCATCTCTTCCGGATGTGATGTGCCCTCATGATCCCAGGCCGGTATGGATTCGTTCAAAGTTATCTGATCCACTTTCTTTATCGCATCCTGGGCAGCCCGGTGTGCGAATACAACCGCTTCCATAAGAGAATTTGATGCCAGCCGGTTTGCACCATGCAATCCTGTGGAAGCCACTTCACCAATTGCATATAAATTATTGATGCTGCTTAACCCGTCCTTATTGACTTTTATGCCCCCACACTGATAATGTGCCGCAGGAACAACAGGGATGAGATCCTTTCGAATATCTATGCCTATGGAAGCACATTTTCTGGTAATGTTTGGGAAATGATCGACCAGGTCATCCCCATCCAAATGTGTACAATCCAGCCAAACACAATCTTCACCGGTAATTTTCATCTCATTATCTATGGCCCTTGCAACAATATCCCGCGGTGCCAGACTGCCTCTTTCATCATATTTGTTCATGAATTTTTCACCGGATGCATTCTTTAATAAGGCACCAAACCCCCGGATGGCTTCCGTAATCAGGAAAGAGGGTTTTTCCCCGGGATTGTAAAGGGAGGTTGGATGAAACTGTACAAACTCCAGATTCTCAATGAGCCCTTTTGCCCGGTACACCAACGCGATGCCATCCCCGGTGGCAATGGCCGGATTTGTTGAAGTGGCATAAATGCTTCCGATGCCGCCGGTGGCAACAATTGTAGTTTTTGCAAGCACGGTTTCCACACCACAGGATTTCAAGTCAAGGACGTATGCACCAAAACATTGGATGTCGGCATGGTGACGTTTTATAAGCTTCCCCAGATGATGTTGGGTTAACAGGTCCAGGGCAAACGCAAATTCTCTGGTGTCAATGTTCGGATGGGCTTTGACCCGCCTTAACAAAGCCTCCTGTATGCCGATCCCTGTGGTGTCCTTTTGATGCAGGATCCTGTGTTCGCTGTGTCCTCCCTCCCTGCCAAGTTCAAAAGTGCCGTCCGGTTTTTTGTCAAAACTCACTCCCATAGCAACTAATTCACGGATCCGGGCAGGGGCTTCCTTCACAACCATTTCCACAATTTCCTTGTCACAAAATCCATCCCCGCAAACAAGGGTGTCCTGAATATGTTTTTTATAACTGTCGGGAGGATAAGTAACTGCGGCAATGCCACCCTGCGCGTATTTTGTGTTGTTTTCTTCAAGATTTGTTTTGGAAATCAACAACACCTTCCCTTTATCAGCAACTTTTAATGCAAAACTAAGACCGGCAATTCCGGAACCTATGACGAGGAACTCCGTTTTCGTTTTCATAAAGACCTGTTGAAGATGAATACAACTGACAAAGATAGGCAATGCCTTATGATAATTCCATTTTTAAATGGGCGATCCGTTCTTCTTTCTTCAATGCCTTTCGATAATTCAAGTCAGGAACCGTTTGAAACAGGAATTTTCTTACTTTTATGCGGTATTTCCAAACACATATTGTTCATGGATGATCTGTTTAAAAAGCTGATAGCACACGCTAAAGAATATGGTTTTATCTTTCCATCCAGTGAAATATATGATGGATTAAGTGCCGTTTACGATTATGGCCAAAACGGTGTTGAACTGAAAAATAATCTCAAAAAATACTGGTGGGATTCCATGGTTCTGCTCCATGAAAATATCGTAGGGATCGATTCTGCAATATTTATGCACCCCCGGATATGGGAAGCCTCCGGCCATGTGGGGGCCTTTAATGATCCTCTTATTGACAATAAGGACTCAAAAAAACGATACAGGGCCGATGTCCTCATTGAAGAGTACCTTGAAAAGATCCATGCGAAGATCCAAAAAGAGATTCACAAAGCCTCAAAACGTTTTGGCGCCTCTTTTGATGAGGCCAAATTCAGGAAAACAAATCCAAGGGTGTTGGCCAACCTGGATAAAATTGCTCAGGTCAGAGAGCGCTATGTAAAAGCCATGGAGGATGACAACATGGCTGCTGTCAAACAACTGATTCTGGATTGTGAGATTGCTGATCCGGTATCCGGTTCGAGGAACTGGACCGATGTCCGACAGTTTAATCTCATGTTCGAAACAAAATTGGGGTCTGTAAGTGAAAATGCAAGTTCTGTTTACCTGCGACCGGAAACAGCACAGGGCATCTTTGTTAACTTTTTAAACGTATATAAATCGGGCCGCATGAAGATCCCTTTTGGGATTGCCCAGATTGGAAAAGCATTTAGAAATGAGATCGTCGCCAGGCAATTCATCTTCAGGATGCGCGAGTTCGAACAAATGGAAATGCAATACTTTGTAAAACCCGGGGAAGAACTTAAATGGTTTGAATTCTGGAAAGAAAAAAGAATGTGCTGGTTCAAAGCCCTGGGCATTGACCACAATAAACTGCGCTTCCACAATCACGACAAGTTGGCACATTATGCAAACGCTGCGGCTGATATTGAATATCAGTACCCAATTGGATTTAAGGAAGTGGAAGGCATTCATTCAAGGACTGATTTTGATCTGACCCGGCACCAGAAATTTTCGGGAAAGAAACTGCAATTTTTTGATCCGGAGTCAAATGAAAGTTATACGCCATTTGTCATTGAAACCTCTATTGGCCTGGACCGGA
>CAYOFK010000215.1:0-3531 GCA_964403185.1 uncultured Rikenellaceae bacterium
TTGATGAATCAAAAACCGTTCTGGAAACCATTGATGATGAAGCCAGGGGTGAGATTCGCACAAAGATCAGGAGTTTGCTTGGCGCATTTCTGTTTCGTGACGACGATATAGATAAAAGGGTAAAGGTGCTTTCGGGGGGAGAACGTTCCCGGCTGTCGCTCATTAAACTTTTACTGGAACCCTCATCTCTTCTTATTCTTGACGAGCCTACCAATCATCTGGATCTCGCCTCGAAAGACATCCTCAAAAATGCCTTACAGGAATATAAGGGAACCCTGATCCTGGTTTCTCACGACCGCTATTTTCTTACCGGCCTGGTGGAAAAGGTTTATGAATTCCGGGACAGCAAGGTCAGGGAATATCTCGGCGGCATTAATGATTTCCTTGAGAAAAGAAGATTGGACTCCATACAGGATCTTGAAAAAAAATCAATAAAACAACCCATACCGGGTCCGGGAAAACCATCTGAAGGTCATAAAGACGCGTATCTGAAGAAAAAAGAATTTGAAAGAGAGCACCGGAAGATCCGAAGCAAGTTGCTGCGCCTGGAGGAAAAGATCGAACAGCAGGAAATAATCATCAGGGAAATGGAATTGTTAATGAGCGCTCCTGAGCATATTCCTGAAGGAACCGGCATTGATGACCTGTACAGAAATTTTGAGACCGGAAAGAAAAATCTTGACCAATTGCTGACAGAATGGGGGAAGGTTTCCTATGAGCTGGAGATCACTGAATTGCGTGCACCTTAATCATAATTCCATATAAAGCGATTAAAACCCGGATAACTCCACAGTATGCCGGGCTGTGGCCCGTGCTGCATCTGGCTGTCTTTTTAGGATCTTTCAGCTCCTGATGGTTCATATGCGCACATTTTACGCGGAATCTTTCACTATCAGTCCATCCTGCATAGTCAAAACGCGGTCGGAAATTTGCTCTAATTGCTTGTCGTGGGTAGCAATCACTATGGTTTGGTTAAATTCCCCGCGAAGGTTAAGCAACATGCCATGCAATTCGGCTTTGTTCTTACTGTCCAGGTTTCCTGAGGGTTCATCAGCCAGAATGACATCGGGATCATTGATCAGTGCCCGTGCCACGGCCACCCTTTGCTGCTCACCTCCGGATAGTTCTCCGGGCTTGTGATCCAGCCTTTCTGATAAACCCAGAAAATTTAAAATGCGTGTTGCTTTTTCTTCAGCGGCAGCCCTTGACATCCGTGCGATAAACGCAGGTATGCATACATTTTCCAATGCAGTGAATTCGGGCAATAAATGATGAAACTGAAAAACAAAACCTATATTCTGGTTCCGGAATCTGGACAGTGGTTTCTCCTTCAAATCCAGAACATTCTCATTATTGTACAGGATTTCTCCCGAGTCAGGTTTATCGAGGGTTCCAAGAATCTGAAGAAAGGTGGTCTTTCCGGCGCCGCTGGCACCGATGATGGAAACGATCTCACCCTTTTTTATCTCAATATTTATTCCTTTCAGGACCCTCAGATCCCCGAACGATTTTGTAATATTTTTAGAAACGATCATGACACAAGTCAATTAAATACCATGTAAATATAGAAGACATAAGCAACCAGGAAAAGCACTCCTTCAGAGCGGCGTAAATATCCCGTTTTAAATGGAAAAATAAAGAGGTACAGGACGACAAAAAATCCCATCATCCACCACAGGTCGGAACTCAAAATGGCAGAGTTCAGTTCCAGGGGTTTCACAGCCGCTGAGAAACCAAGTATTCCAAGGGTATTATAAATATTTGAACCGATGATATTCCCGATGGAAATATCCATTTCCTTTCTGGCCGCTGCAATGATTGAGGTCACTAATTCGGGAATGCTGGTTCCCACGGCTATAACCGAAATGGAAATGACCCGTTCACTCACCCCGAAATCAAAAGCTAATTTTTCAGCCCCTTTAACCAGCAACCCGGACCCAAACATCAATCCTATGGAAGATCCAAGAATGATCACCAGCGACACCCACAAAGAATATTTAGCTTTAACTATTTTCATGGCAACCTTCCTTTTCCTGGAATGGGTGATTGTGAATATCACAAAAGCGGCCAGGATGAAACAAAAAAGCAATCCTTCCCACCAGTCCAATAAAGCGGAACTCCTTCCAAAAATGATCAGCAGCACACCTGAGAGGATCATCACAGGACCATCGTACTTTAAGGTGGCCTGTTTGACTGAGATGGGCATGATTATAGCTGTAATCCCGAGTACCAATCCGATATTTGAGATATTGGATCCCACGACATTTCCTACCGAAATATCAGGCTGGCCGCCCAAAGCAGCGGTGAGGCTGACGAAAAACTCAGGAGCGGAAGTCCCGAAAGACACTACAACCACACCCACAACAAGAGTGGAAATACTGAGCCGGTGCGCCAGTGAAACCCCGCCGCGAACCAGGTAGTAACCGCTTGAAAGCAGCAAAACAAACCCACCCAATAATTTTAAATATTCCAATGGTAGTATTCCAGGTTTGGCTTCTCAGGCATTGATTGGAAGGTTGTAATGGCAGGACTATTTAATCTTCCTGAAGGTATCTTTCAAATCATTGATATCTTCAGCAACGTTACCAGATTGATCATTGATCTCTTTCTTAATATCATCGGTGGCTTTTCTGAATTCTCTCATTCCTTTGCCAAGTCCTTTGGCAAATTCCGGTATCTTATTAGCTCCAAAAAGCAACAGAACCACCACCAGAACAATAAAGATTTCACCACCGCTTATGAATAAAAGACTGCTCATTCGTAAAATTTATACCATCTATCCCATAACTATCATTGCGAATTTACTAAGAATGTGATGAATAAAAAAACCTGCAGAATGAATTCCTGCAAGAGATCTGTGTCAGGGAATACAAAAGAACATGTCCACGATCAGGGAAGGTGGATTTGAATAAAGGTCTATTATTATCCTCTCCGCTTTGCTTTCAGCACTCTTGTAGTTTCGGATTTCCGGATGGTATCATAAACAACCGGTGTGGCAACAAATATTGAGGAGTAGGTACCTACAACAACCCCAACCATCAGGGCAAAAGTGAATCCGCGAATGACCTCTCCTCCAAACAAGAATATGGTGAGCAATACTACAAATGTACTGAGAGAGGTGCTCAAAGTCCTGCTGAGAGTGCTGTTCAATGCTGAGTTCATGATCTCGACCCGTTCGCGTTTTCGATACAATCCCACATATTCCCTGATTCGGTCGTAAACCACTACCGTATCATTCACAGAATACCCCATCACAGTCAGGATGGCTGCAATAAATGCCTGGTCAATTTCCAGCGAAAATGGAAGCACACCATAAAAAATTGAAAAGATGCCCAACACGATCAGAGTGTCATGTACCAGCGCCGCAATAGCTCCCAAGCCAAACTGCCAGTTTCTGAACCGGATTACAATATAGACGAACATAAATGCCAGTGAGAGTAAGATGACCCAAACTGCCCGAACCTTAATGTCATCTGCTATGGTTGGTCCCACAGTCATGGAGCTTTGCCTGTAATCATTAAGAAATTGTTC
>CAYOFK010000216.1:0-3477 GCA_964403185.1 uncultured Rikenellaceae bacterium
GCCCGCAATTTATTAAATGATCTGAAAAGGAAAAAGGTTCCAATTGCAGCAATACCCAGCAGAATAAATCCCTGGCCGGGCTTCAGATATACAAAGCTGCCTATTGAGAACAAACTGGAATAGATCACTATTATTCCTATGAAAACCAGTAATATCTGTATGGGCATCTCCCAGGCTAATCCCCGGTCTTTTTCATCAACATCATCATTTTCTTTACGGGCATCTATAACAACCTTTTTCCAGCCGGGACCTCCGGGATGGGTCAAACGGTAGAAGCTGCGAAGTGTTTCAGTTGATTCAGGACGGGTAAGAAAGGTGACAGATATCCACATGATTGTAGTTGCAACCACTGCAATGATAAGTTTTATTGGAAAAACAGTCCCTGACAGGGCCTTTTCTCCCATCTCTGCATAACCGGCAGGCAGGGGATATACACCGGAAAACATTTCGGCTAAGGCCAGGTCGTTTACAACAAATACCAGTAAAATTGCGTTGAGCGTGGCAATAAACATGGCAGAAATTTCCGACCAGGCATTAATCCGCCACCAGAACCAACGCAGGAGATAAATAAGTCCTGACCCTGCACCGCTTAAAAGCAGAATATTAAACGCCTGGGTGGCATCTTCCAGAAATGTAAGAGCAACAACACCTGCAAGTACCATCAGCAAAACGGTAGAGATCCTTCCCATCATCACAAGTTCTTTTTCAGAAGCGTCCGGCTTGACAAATCTTTTATAAAAATCGTTTACAACATAGGATGATCCCCAGTTCAGATGTGTTCCTATGGTGGACATATAAGCTGCAATTATAGAGGCAACCACCAGGCCTAACCATCCCGGATTTAGTTTTGAGAGCATAACCGGATAGGCAATATCATCCTTAAGGTAGGACGATGTTATGGCTGGAAAATCGGCTTTAATCGAAGCCAGATCGGGGTATATGATCAGAGAGGCCAGGGCAACAATGATCCAGGGCCAGGGGCGCAGGGCATAATGTGCGAAATTAAACAGCAGTGTGGCCCCAATTGCATTTTTCTCATCCTTGGCAGCCAGCATACGCTGGGCAATATAGCCGCCACCTCCCGGTTCGGCTCCGGGATACCACACTGCCCACCATTGGACGGCAATGGGGATGATCAACAGGGGAATAAACACGGTCGGATCAGAGAAATCAGGTGCAAATGAAAGTTTTTCCTGCAGGGCGGGATGACTCAGAAGGTTCGATAAACCTCCGACCTCGGGTTGGCGAACTGCAACAACGGCTGCCAGCACGGCTCCGAACATCGCAATTGAGTACTGAAAGAAATCTGCCCAGATCACCCCTTTAAGGCCACCCATTCCGGCATACAAAACTACAACTATGGAGGCTCCCACTACAGTTTGCCAGGGTTTCAGGTTCAGCATAACCGCACCGATCTTGATGGCGGCCAGGGTAACCGTTCCCATGATCAACACATTAAAGAATAGTCCGAGATAAATGGAGCGGAAGCCACGAAGAAAGGCTGCAGCTTTTCCTCCATAGCGTTTTTCATAAAATTCAAGATCAGTCAGAACATTTGACCGCCGCCATAATTTTGCATAGATGAAAACAGTTACCATTCCGGTAATAAGGAATGCCCACCAGGCCCAGTTTTTTGCCACCCCGTTTTCGCGCACCATGCCGGCCACAAGATTCGGTGTATCGGCAGAAAAAGTGCAGGCAACCATGGAAACTCCCAGCAACCACCAGGGCATGCCCCTGCCGCCAAGGAAAAACTCAGCAGTATTCTTGCCGGCCGTTTTCGAGGCAACCCAGCCTATGGATAACACAATTATAAAAAATACACCAACAATGGTCCAGTCAAGGTTATTCAATGCAATACTTGAAATCGTCATATTGAAGTCTTTGTTATAATCATAGTTAAACCCGTCCGTACGCTTTAAGCGGCCGGCCGGATACTAAAACTTGTTAATAGTCATCGCCTTTTGTTGCAAACAAGGGTTTATTATTGATCCATTTCCCACGTGTGAAATCAGGAAAGTACTGAGGGGCATTGCCTTCAGTAATAGACCGTTCCGAAAGTGGTGTGATGGCGCTCCATGCGGCTGCATCATAGGCATCCAGAGGCGGAGGATCTCCCCTCTTAACAGATTCCACAAAAGCATGATCCACAAAGAAATCCATGCCGCCATGACCCGAGCCGGCAGCATATTCTCCGTATTTTTTCCAGAGCGGATGGTCGTATTTTTCAAGCCAGCTTTTGGTATCAGCTGCAGATTGCTCCATCTGGTCGGTTTGTCCGGTTTCTCCCTCATTTCTGTCCATTCCATCCCATTGGTGTGGTTTACTGATGCCTTCAATATAGATCCGCCGGGTATGGTAATCAAAATCGGCAAGTCCCTTTTCTCCCTGCACCTCAAAATTGAGGGAGTAGGGACGTGGAAGGTTGGTGTCGTGGGTGACCAGGATGGTTTCCCCTTTGGCCGTATTGATAAGAGTGGTTACCACATCGCCCAATTCCCACTTGATCTTTGCATTTGGATGATTGGGCCCTCCCTCAGGATGGTTTATTATATAATTATGCAAACCTCTTGACTTGGTGGCATGTGAGGTTAATGAAACAAACCGGTTGCCCCGGTTGATATCCATCATCGTGGCAATGGGACCAACCCCGTGTGTGGGATAAAGGTCCCCGTTTCTGTATATTGAATGTTGTGTGCGCCAGCGTGCTTCTCCGCGGGCACCTTCTCCGAATGTAACACCCGGATTGAATTTCACTCCCCTGAGATCATGGCGGTATCCGCAGCGGGCATGCATCAGTTCCCCGAACACATCCTGGCGCACCATATTCAATACAGCCATTACATCACGGCGGTAGCATACATTTTCGAGTATCATTACGTGGGTCCCGGTTTCTTCATGGGTGTTCACCATATCCCAGCATTCCTCAATGGTATTGGCGGCCGACACTTCAACGCCTGCCATGATCCCGGCCTTCATGGCATCCACGGCCATGCGTGTGTGCCACAACCAGGGTGTAGCAATGATCACACCGTCAATATCTTTTTTTTCGAGGAGATCCCTGTATGCAAAATCACTGCCTGTAAAAACTTCTGCCTGTCTGGCCCCGGCTTTCTGCAGCATGTTTTGGCTTTTCTGAATGGCTTCAGGATCAATGTCACAGATGGCAGGTACAAAAACATCATCCCTGTTGAGGAGGTTTCGAAGGTGGCTTCTGCCGCGTCCCCCGACACCGATAAAGGCGATGTTGACTTTCCTGTCCGCTTGTTTGCGTCCAAAAGCCAGTCGGGGTGCCACGGCTAATCCCAGTCCTGTTACGGCAGTTGCCTTAAGGAAATCCCTTCGCTGAAGGTTTTTCCCCGGAAGATCAGATTTACTTTTCATAGCTTGATATTAATAAGTTTGGTTTCGGTACAAAGGTTTCAAAACTAAATTTTTCTTGTGCCATATCCAAGAATTGGCTTATTGATTTTAGTT
>CAYOFK010000217.1:0-3420 GCA_964403185.1 uncultured Rikenellaceae bacterium
TCTTCTTAATGATTCACGTACCTTTTCCTTGAATTCCCCGGGGTTTTCAGAGATCATCTTATTGGATTCTTCAAAACTCATTCCCGCAGGATAATATCCCCCGGCCCAGGGATTATGCAGGGAAGTCTGGTCTGAACCCAGGTCCACATGAATATGTTCCCGTTCAAGGCGTTCCCACAAATCCACCACATTTCCCTGGTACGCCAGTGATACGGCCTCTTTCTTCTGCCTGGCAGAACGGATCCTTCCGGTAAGGGTGTCCAGGTCCTCAAAAACTTCATCCACCCAGCCTTGTTCAAGCCGTTTGCTGGTCGCTCTGGGATTCACCTCAGCCACAACACAAATACCACCGGTAATGACCGTTGCTTTAGGCTGTGCCCCCGACATGCCACCCAACCCGGAAGTAACAAATAACTTTCCTGAAAGGGAACCATCGCCGGTTTTCATGATCCTGCGACCGGCATTCAGGATGGTAATGACGGTTCCGTGAACAATCCCCTGAGGACCAATATACATGAAAGAACCGGCAGTCATTTGCCCATACTGGCTGACACCCATTGCATTTAACCGCTCCCCATCTTCTTTCGAAGAATAGTTCGGGACCACCATTCCGTTAGTGACAACCACCCTGGGTGCTTCCTTATGAGACGGAAACAAACCCAGCGGATGCCCTGAATACAATATCAGAGTCTGCTCATCAGTCATTTCCGAAAGATATTGCATGGTGATCAGATACTGCGCCCAATTTTGAAAGACTGCGCCATTGCCGCCATAGGTGATCAACTCGTGCGGATGCTGGGCCACTGCTTCGTCCAGGTTGTTTGATAACATCAGCATGATGGCTGCCGCATGCGTTGAATGGTGTGGATAATCATCCAGGCTCCGGGCTGTGATCTTATACTTTGGCCGAAACCGGTACATATAGATATGGCCATAATCATGCAACTCCCTGGCAAACTCAACAGTAAGTTCTTCATGGTGCTTTGTTTCGAAGTAACGCAGGGCATTCTGCAGGGCCAGGGTTTTTTCTTCTTCCGATAACAAGTCGGCCCGTACGGGAGCATGGTTCACACCGGGATCGTATGCAGCCGGTCCGGGAAGTTCAGCAGGAATGCCTTGTTTAACAGCTGTTCTGAATGTATCCAAAGCCTTTGTTTTTCATGATTATTAGATACTTTTAGAATGGTGGGGGTTCTGGATTAATTTAGATACCGAATTAGTGATTCCCCCTAGTCCGATACTCCCCGGACGGATGCTCCAGGCAATCAACCCTGTTCAGTGATCCTCAAAACTCCACCCTCATAACTCATTAATTCTCCTTCATTGAGAAGATATCCTTCAGGATATGGTCATATTTTTTAGAGATTACCTTTCGTTTCAGCTTCAAAACATTTGACAATTCTCCGGAAGCTATGGACCATTCATCGGCTACCAGCCTGAACCGCTTGATTTGTTCATGGAAAGAAAGTCCCTTATTGATTTCATTCACCTCCCGCTGAAACCGGGCAATTACCTCCGGTATCTGAATCAGGGCTTCATTGTCCCGGAATTTCACATTATGCCTTGAGCACCAGTTATGAAGGAACTCAAAATTCGGAGAGATCAGGGCGCTGGCAAATTTCTCGTTTTCACCAACAACCATCAATTGTTGAATAAAGAAGGATTCCTTAAATTTATTTTCAATCATTTGCGGAGCCACGTATTTTCCATTCGAGAGTTTAAAGATCTCTTTTTTCCTATCGGTGATCTTCAGGTATTTGCCATCTATAAGCTCACCCACATCACCTGTATGGAACCACCCCTCGCTGTCGATAACCTGTTTGGTCATCTCAGGATCCTTGTAATACCCCATCATCACGTTTGGTCCTTTACAGAGGATCTCCCCATCTCCGGCAATTTTAACTTCAACGTCATTGATCACCGGGCCAACAGTTCCAATCATAATCTCATCGGTAGTAAAGTTGTTTACAGCAATAACCGGTGATGTCTCTGTGAGGCCATAGCCTTCAAGAACTCTGATATTCGCTGCCCAGAAGATGGTTGCAATGCGTGGTTGCAGGGCAGCGCTTCCTGACACGATGATCTTTGTGTTGCCGCCAAGAGCTTCACGCCACTTTGAGAAGATCAGTTTGTCAGCCACTTTGAGACGCTGCTTATAAAACCAGGAGTTTTGGCCATGGAGTTTAAATTTCATCCCAAGGTTGACGGCCCAGAAGAATATCTGTTTCTTAATACCCGTTAGATCTTTTCCTTTTCCAATGATCTTATCATACACTGTTTCCAGTAGCCTGGGGACGGTGGAGAACAGGTCCGGTTTTATGTCCTTCAGATCATCCACAATGGTTCCCATGCTTTCAGCATAATAAATACTGATGCCTTTATATTGGTAGTGGTAATTCAGCATGCGCTCGTATATGTGGCAAAGGGGCAGAAAACTCAGGCATTTGGCTTCCGGTCCAAATGGATGCACTACGGTTGTGGCAAGGGCATTGCTAATCAGGTTCCAGTGATTCAGCATCACTCCTTTGGGCAGTCCGGTGGTCCCGGATGTATAGATCAGGGAGACCATATCTTCCTTTTTTATACCCTGTTTGATATGTGTCAGTTCGCTTTTAAGACCTGCTGCATTTTTTTTCCCAAGGTTGACTACTTCTTTCCAGTTTTTAGCGCCCTCAACCTCGTTAAATGTGTATCCTTCCTGAATGGATTCTGCCTTGTCGAATACAGGTTTTAGTTTCTGGTAGAGAGATTTGTCTGAAATGAAGATCAGTTTCGGTTCTGCATGATTAAAAATGTGTTCATATTCTTCGATGCTCAGAGTGGGGTAAACAGGAACATGGATCATGCCTGCCTGCGAAATGCCCATATCCACAAAGTTCCATTCAGGCCTGTTGTTTGAGATCATGGCAATCTTATCTCCTGGTTTCAGACCAAGGGCCAGGAGCCCATAGCTGATGTTGGTAGCGATTTCCCTGTATTCATAATTGCTATAGCTAACCCATTGTTTGTCAACTTTTCCGGCAAGGGCCACTTCCTTTTCGAATCGGGAAACCGCATAGTCCAGAATGTCAAAAGTCCGTGTAACTTTCATGAGAGTGGTGTTTTGGTTTATTCAAATATAAAACATATCCTGATAAGTTTTTCAATCTGGAAAATAATCCGGATATCAAAGAATGGTTTAATCATGATAAAGTGCAGCAAATGAGGAGTATACTGATGCTGTTAAAATCTGTGTTTTTCTACCCTGAAGAGCATTGAAATATGGTTCCGGCCGGTATAGCGGTATATCCGCCGGACCGCTTAAAGCCTGTTTAAATGTAACAATTTAGCATTCTGGCTCCATAATCCTAACACTTCCAGCCGTGAGGGGCTGTCTCAAAAGCAACCTAATGGCATCATTCCGTACTTGATACGGAATCT
>CAYOFK010000218.1:0-3378 GCA_964403185.1 uncultured Rikenellaceae bacterium
AGAAAGGAAAAAAGAACGTGAAATAAGTAATGGAATTTAGTAATTGTCACACTAGCCCCATAATCATACCAGTGGCATAGTTCCGTCAACCCGCCTTGCCTGCCGGTCACCGGGCGCCTACGCTAAAGCTTCAGCGACAGCGTGCGGCCATAGCCTCTGGCGATGGCACGCAGGTATGGCTCTAAGCGGTCCGACGGATACATGCTTAAGATGAGGCTAACCGGAAGGCTATGTAAAACGAACGTCCCCGTTCGTTCACCGGTCCGAATAAACCGGGCTGTTTTTTCCGAACCTGCTCGTTAAGTTCTCATGAGATTCCCAAAAACCGGGTTTATTTCTCCTCCTATTGGCGAATATTCACAAAATGTGTAACTTCAAATGCCATGTTTTTCTTGTTTGACGGTTGGAAAGTGCAGCGGGATAATACTTTTTAATTAAAATCATACAACCCATGGACAAGTATATTTCAGACCTCCTGAAATCTCACGACCGCCTGATCATACCGGATTTAGGCGCATTCATGGTCATGAAAGACAAAGAAGACCATATAGTGTTTAATGAATTCCTTCAATTTAATGATGGCATCCTCATCAAATACGTGGCCGAAAAGGAAGGATTGGATGCCGGTAAAGCACTTGCCCGGGTTGAGGAATGGGTTGCAAACGCCAAGAAAAAGCTTGATGGCAAAGGACATACTATCACCGGATTTGGTGAACTGGCAAAGGATGATAAGGGGAAAATCCAGTTTGCCCTCAACAGGGGACCTGCAAAAAAGACCACAGCAAAACCCGTGGGTAAAAAGAAGGAACCATCTGAAAAAGAAGTAAAACAGATGGAACCGGAAAGCAAACCGCCTGCAAAAACAACGCCTGAACCTGAAAAGGAAGAGAAAAAAGAATCCAAAACCCGGCCGGTAACTGAGCCTGTGAAAGAAGTCAAAAAACCGGAGACAAAATCACCTGAACAACCAGAGCAGCAGGTTCCCAAAGAAAAAAATGAACTCGGGAACCAGGTTGTCACCGGGAAGCCATCCCCCCCAAAAACAAAACATAAGTCTGAGGTACGACTTGAGAAAGACGGTGATGGCGGACCCGTTGGAGAAAAACCACCCTGGTCCGATTTGCTGGCATCAGAACAAAAAGAGGACCCTGAAACGGAAAAGAAAGAAATTGAAACTGAAAAACGACAGGGTTATCTCCTGTGGCTTATTGTTGTTCTTGTAATTATTATATTATTTGTTCTCTGGTTCTTATTTATAAGAAAGAAACCGGCTGTTCCTGAAACCATCCCAATACCCCCAACGGTTGAAAAAGTGGTTGAAGAACCTCCGCCAGCCGTTGAGGAGACACCCGTTTCTGAAACAGCGCCCCAACCCGAACAGGTGCCACCGGTTATTGTTAAAAAAGACCCGGCATGGTACGTCGTTGCGGGAGGTTTTGAGATTGAAAAAAATGCCGATGATTATGTTCAGGAACTCAGGGCAAAGGGATTTAATGCGGAAAAGTTCGGGACCAGCGGACCACTGTATCTGGTGAGTTTCGAATCCTTTAAAAACAGGAGAGAAGCCATTCTGAAATTGCGCCAGGTGCGCTGGGACCTCGAACCCGATGCCTGGATGATCCATTATTAGAGTTTATTTGTTGATGGTATAACTAATATAGAAGACCTGCGAGGTTTCCAAAACCTCGCAGGTCTGATAGTATACATCCTGACTCTGAGATACTGTATTTCCTTACTCTCAATGATTTATTCAGGAGGAGGTTTGAAATGCTGAAAAGGTTTAGTTTATACGGTTTCCTGAAAAACCAGCAGTACTATGAGCCTTTTATCCTGCTGGCTTTCCTTCAGATGGGACTCAGTTACATGCTCATTGGCCTGCTGATCGCCTTCAGGGAGCTGATGGTAAACATCATGGAAATCCCATCAGGCGCTGTTGCCGATGTATGGGGCCGTCGTAAATCCATGATCGTGAGTTTTCTGGCATATATCGTCCATTTTACCGTGATAGGCAGTGCAGGAGTTGCTGCCATAAACGGGCGTATTTCCTTTAAGCTTCTGCTGGTTCTGCTCTTTTTGTCTATGTTTTTTTATGCAGTGGGTGATGCGTTCCGTACCGGTACACATAAAGCAATGATCTTTACCTGGCTGCGTATTCAAGGGCGGACCGGTGAAACAACGGCTGTTTACGGATACACCCGTTCATGGAGCAAAATCGGTTCTGCCGTATCTGTTATATTGGCATGTTTCTTTGTATATTATACCCGTAACTATGTGTACATCTTCTTTTTTTCAATAATCCCCTATACATTAAACGTCATCAACTTTACCGGATACCCCAAAGAACTCGATGGCGAGGGAACTGGCAACCTCAGTCCGGGGCAGGTGCTGAAACATCTCAGGGAATCGCTTGTGGTGGCAATACGTAAGGCCTCCCTTCGCCGGCTTATACTGGAATCGATGGGGTTTGAGGGTTTTTTCAAATCAATCAAGGATTATCTGCAACCGATTCTCAAGCAGGCTGCCCTGCCGGTAATTGCCTTGCTTTTTTCCGGTATTGCAATGACCCGGGAGCAGCAGTCGGTAATACTGATTGGCCCGGTTTACTTTTTACTTTTTATACTTTCTGCAGTAGCGAGCAGAAAGTCACATAAACTGGTGAAGAAAACAGGCAGTGAAGATTCAGCGGCCCGGTTTAGCTGGCTTATCATGCTTCTGATAATGGCCCTGCTGGTTCCGGCAATGTATTTCGGGATGTATTGGGTTATGATTGCTGGTTTCGTGGCCCTCTATATTTTGCAAAACCTGTGGCGGCCGGTGCTGATAAGCCGTTTTGATGCCTGCAGCAATGAGGCACAGGGGGCGACAATGCTCTCGATAGAGTCGCAGGCCAAGAGTGTGGCCATGATGCTGATTGCACCCTTAATGGGAGCAGCGGTGGATTATGTTAAGAATAAACAAATCGGAGGGAGTGAGTTTTGGCCGGTGGCGATTGCAGGGATGGTTTTGTCGGGGATGTTTTTTATTACTGCCGTAAGGAGTGGGAAAGGGCAGGAGTAGGGGCCCTGTCTGCCTCCCTGCCTGGGTCAGTGAAACATCGAATCCATTATTGCATTCGGTTTTTCTCAAAAAAAAGAAATAGAAAAAGCCCATCAACTTTGACAGGCTTTTACATAAAAAAAAGTTAAAGAATAAATATTAAATTACTTTGACATTTACTGCATTTAATCCTTTTTTACCTTCCTTTAATTCAAATTCAACAAGGTCGCCTTCTTTAATTTCATCAATTATTCCGGAAACGTGTACGAAGTACTCTTGTTTTGAATCTTCTTCTGTAATGAATCCAAATCCTTTGGAATCATTGAAGAATTTTACTGTTCC
>CAYOFK010000219.1:0-383 GCA_964403185.1 uncultured Rikenellaceae bacterium
ATCTAAGTACGAAGCTCACCTCAAGATGAGATCTCCCTTAAGGGTCGTTAAAGACGATGACGTTGATAGGCTGTAGGTGTAAAGGCAGTGATGTCAAAGCCGAGCAGTACTAATTACCCGTGAACTTTTTCTGGTCAAAAATACATTCCTTTCTTTCAATATGTCTTTGATATTATCTGCTGAAATGCAGAAAACAACTTTAGGTGACTATAGCAGTGGGGTTCCACCTCTTCCCATACCGAACAGAGAAGTTAAGCCCACTAACGCCGATGGTACTGTGCAAACGGGAGAGTAGGTAGTCGCCGCCCTTTTATAAAACCGGCTCAAAAAGAGCCGGTTTTTTTTATACCCCTCCCGTTTCATGCCAATAACATTTGTTCAAT
>CAYOFK010000219.1:483-3358 GCA_964403185.1 uncultured Rikenellaceae bacterium
TAGTGTAGTCGGCTGAACAGGCTCTTTTTGAGCCGGTTTTTTTTATACCCCTCCCGTTTCATGCCAATAACATTTGTTCAATTAGTGTAGTCGGCTGAACAGGCTCTTTTTGAGCCGGTTTTTTTTATACCCCTCCCTCCCGTTTCATGCCAATAACTATCCTGAAAGTAGAGTGGTTGCCATGCCGGATTAAATTCCAAAAAACAAACTCCAATCTTCAATTTCCAACCGCCTGGAATTTGGTTTACAACAGTTGGAAATTATGTGTGTTTTGCTATTTGATACGAAGCATTTAGAATTCTTAACAACTGCCCTTCCCCCCATTCAATGCATTTTACCTATATTTGCCGAAATGAAATATGCCCTACTCATATTTCCCCTTTTGCTTATAACATGTACCCTCCATGGCCAAAACGAACCTGCCGACTCCGTTAAAAGCCCCGTATATACCTGGAAACTTTTTAACAACTACGCGGACGCACACCAGGCTCCCCTGGATACAGGTTTGCAGTATTTCCATATCTATAACCCCCTTTTTGAAGCCTATGAGTATCCTGCTTACCTCGGAAACCTTGGTACAGCAGGATTATCAAACCATTTTTTTCTCAGGACCGGCTCAGACCTGTTCTTCCTGAAAAAGTACTTCCCATACCTGAATTTGCCGGAAAACCAAATCTATTACAATACCAAAAAACCTTTTACCCATTTTGCATACTCTTCCGGCGGCGGCCGGCAAAAACAGGAGCAAGTGCTCGAAATTATTCATACACAGAATGTTACTCCGTCCTTTAATGTTGGTATAAAACTGAATGTGATCTCATCAGATGGTCAGTATGCATTCCAGAAATCAAATGTTAATGCATTTAACTTTTTTACCTCATACACGGGAGAACGCTACTCCATCCATGGGCATATCGGAATCAATAACCTTACATTTCAGGAAAACGGAGGAATTCAGGACGACAACAACCTTGAGGATTCCGGTACGGAAGACGTGCCTACACAGTTGGATAAATTTAATGATGCACGAACGCAGCATCGCAACAGAAATGTACATCTTGTTCAGCAACTAACCATTGGACGGTTTAAATCCGGGGCCACCGGGGACAGCCTGAGTTCCAATCTGCAGGATCAGAAACAAAAAGAGGACTGGGGCCGCATCATACACGTGCTGCAATACCGAAAAAATCATAAAACCTATGAGGATCTGGCACCTGGATCAGGATTTTACAGGAATGTTTACATCAATCCTTTACTGACTTATGACTCCGTATATTACAGGTCCTGGTACAACAACCTCTCACTCGATTTCAGTAGCAATCCGGTGCGTAAGTTTCGTTTTGCAGCCAGGGTGTCCATCGAAAATGAACTGAACAGATACAGCCATAACATACCCCCTGAAATATCCCAAATCAGGTCCGGACCAATTCAGGAAATTACCCTGCCTTCAGGATTCCGTGCTGTGGTTTCAAGAACGGATACTTTTTATGTTTCCAGAAAGGATTATACCCTCAGCAATACGTCCATCAGGGGACGCCTGGTAAACGACCTTGGCGAAATGTTCGGCTGGAATGCCGAAGGCCAGTTGTTTTTCCAGGGCTATAAGCAAGGCAACCTGAACCTGAAAGGGGAAATCTTTTTGAGATTCACAACCAAAAAAGGCATTTCTGAATTGAATATCAATGGAACATTCAGGAATGAAAGACCGGATTTCTGGTATAATAATTTCTACTCCAATAACTTTTTCTGGCAGAACGATTTGAATTTTGAGAATGAAATCCGGGTGCAGTCTTTCTATGATAATCCGGCTGTCAGATTAAAACTTTCAGTCAACCTTTCATTGCTTTCAAATCATGTTTATTTCGATTCTCTGGCCCTCCCTTCTCAGGAAATCAGTACATTCCCGGTTTTTTCAGTCGACCTTCAAAAGGATCTCCAACTCTGGAAAATCAAATTCCTGAATAAAATAAATGTTCAGGTTTCCGGGAAAGAAGAAGTGTTGCCCCTGCCTCTGTTAAGTGTCCGGAACTCAACATTTTTTGACCATACATTCTATTTCCCATGGACCAAAGGAGTGTTAAAAACCCAACTTGGTTTTGACTTTTATTACCATACCTTATTCTATGCCAGTGCATACATGCCTGCTACCGGACAATTCTATAACCAAACAGAAAAACAAATTGGGAACTACCCCTTTTTCGACATTTTTTTAAATCTGAAGGTAAAACGAACACGCATCTTTCTGAAATTTGAACATATCAATTCGGGAATGTTGGGTTACAACTTCTTTACAATACTCCATTATCCTATGAATCAAAGAGTTCTTAGGTTTGGCCTCGCATGGACCTTCTATGATTAAGAGAAAGAAAAAAGTCCATAGCAGAAAAGTCAGGTATTTAAAGTTTTGCTTGGTATGATTACGGGGATAAGATGCCAAATTGTTAAATTGTTTCATTGTATTGAAACATATAGCAGACTTACTGTAGATCGACTTTGTAAGTCGATTGGGTTTCAGAGAAACCCTCATTTCGGTAGCTGCAGAGCGATCCGGGGATCGCAAATGACTCAGAGAGTCACTCTGCATTGGACTCTGCTAAGTGTATCCACCACCTATCCCAAACCCTGCCCGTCCGGGGATTTGTTATGATTATTTTTACTACATTCGTTTAAGCATCTGGATCATTTCATCTGGTTTTGAAAAACAACCACATATCTGTTTTTACAGTCATTCTGTTACTGGTACTGTGTATGGGATGTTCAGGACCGGGCAAGCCCTCACAAAAAGAACGGGGCGCAAGGCCTGCTAAGATTGACCTTAATGAAATCCGGGAACGAAATAAGATCCTTGCACTCACTGACTTTAATGCCACAAATT
>CAYOFK010000220.1:0-3227 GCA_964403185.1 uncultured Rikenellaceae bacterium
ATCCTTATTATGAAGTATTTTACCGATCTGACCTGACAGAGGTAAAAAATCTATCATCAGGTATGCCCTCATAACAATCAACAACGGAAGGGTTGCTACCGAAAGGATCAGAGTCCATTTCGTCAGGGTTTTTTTTCCGGCAATTACCGGTATGGACAATAGCAGCATGGGCAAAAATGCCATGGAAGTCCAGTGAGGCTCAACATGACCTTTCAGGTTGGCCATCAGAAAAAAAACAAAAAAACCTATGAGATTAAATTTCAATGCTCTGTCAAACACCGTTTGAGGCCGGTATCTGAAGGATACAAATAATAATAAAACACCAACAAACGGACCGGTAATCATTATTTGACTGAGCAGGTATTCCGGAATCTGCCTCAACTCCAGGAATTTATTCCGGCCTGCCAGATGGTACCCAAGTGTTGGAAAATCATTCTTAACCTGCCAGATAACATGAGGTATCATCAGGACCAATGCAATGCATACAATGACCCAAAAACTCCGGCGTTTTATGATCTTAATGTGTGACAGAACCGTAAAACCAAGCAACAACACGGCATGATACTTGGTATACAGCATCATAGTAATCACAAGGCCCAGGGCAATTATTAAATGCCATTTATCGTGCGCCAGGTAGTTTCTGTATAATACGAAAAATAAAGCTGAGAAAAATATAAGTGGCGGATCAGGCGTTGAAATGAAACCTGCAACATTAAAATTCATTAACACCACGGCTGGAATGATCAGAATAAAGAGCCTGAGCAGACCCGGAGACCGAGGCAACAAAGTCCACATCATATAGAGAGTGCCCGCCCCCATAAGAACAAACATTAATCGCACCCCCAGTTCATTTGGAAAAATAAAATAACCCAGCCTTATCAGTAATGCAGTCATTGGCGGATGGTCAAAAAATCCCCAATCGAGATTTCCGGAATACATCCAATAATACGCCTCATCATCAATCAGTTCTGTAAACCTGGCTTGAATAAGATTAATCACTAACCATACACCAATGAACACACCAATCTTTTGATTTAATGAAAAATTTGAGAAGCCTGGTATGCTTTTCATAAAATAGCAGGTATCCGTATCTGTATGAAGTATTATTATCTCAGCAAAGTTAGGACTTTCAAAGAAAGAAAAGGAGATAATCTACTTCAGGATAAGATGCTGTCATAACAATCGCCGGACGATTTCAATTCGACCTGAAACTCTTTGCCGTCCCGAAAAATAGCAAACCTATGATTTGCGTAATTTTTCGAGGATCCTCGAAAAGCTAAAGGTTCAAAGAACCTAAGCTTTTCGGGATTGTAAAGATACTTATTGCCACTTGATTTCCCTGTGAATGAAGAAACTATATTGGAAGTAAATCTAAAGGTAGGGGCGGAATATAATAGCCGTGGGCGTTAAGCCCACGGTTTTGAGATCAACAGTAAGAAGGTTTTGGCAGGTGATTTTGCACGGCGAAGGCAAGGTGGGCGGCTTGCAAAATCCGTGTCAAAACCGGTAACTTTTCAATTGAAAGGTGGATTACTTTTTGTTTAATATAAGCATATAAAACCTGACTCCGTAATCATACTAACGTATCTGCAAATGGCTGTTAAGCAGCCTGCTATATTTTTCAGAAATATTAATTATTTTTTAACCAGGAATATACCGCATCACCCGCGGAATTGAAACGAGTATTTTATAAATTCGACCTGAAATAGTTCCGATTCATGAATTCCACACCCGGAATAGTAAAAAACGATCCCTGGTTGCATCCTTATGAACAGACCATCCGCTCCAGGATCCATAAGGCTGTCCTGAAAGAAAAGGAACTGGCCGGTACAGGCAGTTTAGAGAACTTTTCTAATGGCCATTTATATTATGGACTGCACAAACTTCCTGAATGCCGGGTTTTCAGGGAATGGGCACCCAACGCTTCCGCCATCTACCTGCTGGGAGATTTTTCAGGGTGGAAGGAAATGGAAGAATACAAATTGAAGCATCTTGGCCAGGGAATCTGGGAAATAAAATTTGCAGCTAACCTACTACAACACAGGCATTTATATCGATTATCCATGCATTGGAATGTTGGGTTTGGTGAACGGATCCCCGCCTGGGCTACCAGGGTGGTACAGGATCCTGATACTTTAATGTTCAATGCCCAGGTCTGGGAACCCGATACAAAGTATCAATGGAAGGAAGACCATTTCACCAGGTCAGGAGATCCTCCGCTGATCTATGAAGCCCACATCGGCATGGCTACTGAACTTGAGAAAACCGGCACTTATAATGAATTCCGGGAGCAGGTCCTGCCTCGCATAATTCAGTCCGGCTATAACACTTTGCAACTAATGGCCATTCAGGAGCATCCGTTTTACGGCTCGTTTGGTTATCATGTGTCTAATTTTTTTGCAGCATCCTCACGGTTCGGAACTCCCGAAGATCTGAAAGCCCTGATTGACGCTGCCCACCAGGGTGGATTGGCTGTTATCATGGACCTGGTACATTCACATGCAGTCAAAAATGAAGTGGAGGGACTGGCCCGGTTCGATGGAACCGTTTACCAATATTTTCATGATGGCCCAAGGGGGTTCCACCCCGCCTGGGATTCCATGTGCTTTAATTATGAAAAAAACGAAGTGTTGCATTTTCTGTTATCGAACTGTAAATACTGGCTTGAAGAATATAAGTTTGACGGTTTCCGGTTTGACGGTATAACCAGTATGATCTATCACGATCATGGATTATCCAGGGATTTTACATCTTATGAGCAGTACTTTGACGGACAGCAGGATGAAGACGCCCTGACTTATCTGTGGCTGGCCAACAACCTGATTCATAATATCCGTCCCGATGCCCTTACTATTGCTGAAGAAATGAGTGGCATGCCCGGTATTGCTGCAGGCCAGGCAAACGGCGGGTTTGGGTTTGATTTCAGGCTTGCCATGGGAACACCGGATTACTGGATCAGGCTCATAAAAGAAACGCCTGATGAAGGCTGGTCTGTTGACCAAATTTACCATGAACTGAGTGCACACCGACCGGATGAAAAAACCATTGCATACTCAGAATCTCACGATCAGGCACTTGTGGGAGACAAAACAATAATATTCAGGTTAATGGACCGGCACATGTATGATCACATGGATAAACAAAGCCGGAATTTGATCATTGACCGTGGAATGGCCCTGCACAAGATCATCAGACTCATGACCATATCCATGGCAGGAGGTGGGTAT
>CAYOFK010000221.1:0-3220 GCA_964403185.1 uncultured Rikenellaceae bacterium
CGGTCGTATTCAAGTTTGAATATTGATATACTGGAAACCAATAGCTTTGGCGGCACTTCTTTTATGCTGGATGCCTATGGACTGGCAAACAGGGCCTATGTTCTGAACAGGGCAGCGGCTGAGATCTCAGTCCATGCCTGTAAACCCGGTCAGGTTGTTATGGCTTCCATGGGGCCCACCGGTAAAATGCTTATGATGGGTGATATTTCAGCAGCACAAATGTATGAAGCATTTGCAGAGCAGGCCCGGGCTTTGCAGGATGGCGGGGCCGATGCAATAATTGTTGAAACCATGTCCGATCTGGAAGAAGCCGGGGAAGCCATAAGAGCTGTTAAAACCAATACCGACCTGGAAATTGTATGTTCATTTACTTTTGACCGGACCGCTAATGGTGAGTTTCGTACAATGATGGGATTGAGTCCGGTACAGGTCGCATCCGAACTGATGGCCCTGAAGGTACCTGTGATAGGTACTAATTGTGGCAGTGGACTTGAAAGGATGATCCCAATCCTGAAAGAGATCCACAAAGCCTATCCTGAAATTCCCCTCCTGGTTAATGCCAACGCCGGGATACCGGTGGTTAAAAACGGAGTTATTGAATATGAAGATACACCGGAAAAAATGGCGGCCTTTGTTCCGGATGTCATTGCAGCAGGAGCCAGGCTCATCGGAGGCTGCTGTGGCACCACGCCGGAGCACATTAAAGCCATAAAGGAAGCCGTTGAAAACCATATGAGCGGTCAGACGGATCATTACGAAAACCGGTCGGATGACTGAAAGCCGGCGGACGAAAAAGGCTTGGTATGATCCACTGCAAGGGAGGATTTCTTTATATCATCCTGACTTCCGGCTGGTTCGTGTCCCAACTTGTCAGGCGTCTGGAAGCCCTGTAAGGTCAGAGACCCCTGATGCAAGGGAAATGAAAAATGCTTCGCCGGACCGGAACAGGAGAATGTTAACAGGAAGGCACGGCTGACGGTGTCAGAAATAATTTCTTGAGAGTAATGGTATGACCTGTTTCTTTAGTTTAAAAACGGCAGTTCTCAAATATTATAAACCCAGATATTTTACGGCTTCTTCAAAAACATGCCGCCCTGTAAACCCCAGTTTTTCATCAAGAACATCTGCGGGGGCAGAAAAACCGAAGCTTTCCATGCCAATGGCCTTTCCCTTGTCGCCCACCAACCCACGAATGGTAACAGGAAGGCCGGCTGTAAGTCCCAATACAGGCAGGCTTTCAGGCAATACCGATTCCTGATATTTTTTATCCTGGTCGCGGAATAATGCCTCTGAAATAACGGAAATAACCCGGACCTTAAGATTTTTCTCCTTTTCAAGTAATTGGGCTGCATCAAAGAGCGTGGATACTTCTGAACCGCTGCCAACAAGGATCAGATCGGGAGTTCCCGGGCATGCCTTTACAATATAACCGCCTCTTTCAGCCCGGGTTGCTTCCTTAAATCGTGATGTATCCTGTGGAGGCAGGTTTTTAATACCCTGTCTTGAGAGGATCAGAGCCGTAGGTGTGGTGGTGTTTTCCAATGCCATTTTCCAGGCTATGGTAGTTTCGTCTGCATCGGCAGGCCTTAAAACAAGCATGCTCCGGTTTCCGGAGTGGTTCTTCACTTGTTCCATCAACCTGATCTGAGCTTCCTGTTCAACAGGCTGGTGGGTGGGACCGTCTTCTCCGACTCTGAAGGCATCATGGGTCCAAACGTACTTTACAGGCAGTTCCATCAGGGCTGCAAGACGCACGGCTGGTTTCATGTAATCAGAGAAGACAAAGAATGTTCCTCCAACCGGTATCACGCCACCATGCAAGGCCATGCCGTTCATTACCGCAGCCATGGTTAGTTCAGATACCCCTGCCTGAAGGAATGCGCCGCTGAAATCACCTTTTGAAAAGGCTTTTGATCTTTTTAAAAAACCATCGGTTTTATCACTATTGGATAAATCTGCTGAGGCGACAATCATATTCCTGAGCTTCTGTGAAAACCAATGGAGCATATTTCCTGAAGCTGCACGGCTGGCTATGTGATCCTTATGTTCAATCAATGTGTAGTCCAGTTCAGGAACCTTCCCGGTCATGAATAAATCGTATTTTTCAGCCAAACCGGGATTCTTTTGTAACCATTCCTGTTTAAAGATCTTGTTTTCAGCGGCAAGCGCTTTCTTTTTTTGAATGACCCCGTCATAATAACCTGCCACATCCGGAAATATCCGGAATGGATTGTCCGGATCTCCACCAAGATTGCTGATGGTTTTTTGGAACGAAGCGCCGGCTTTACTGATGGGTTGGCCATGAGTGGAGGTCTGGTGTTCAAAGCTGGTTCCCTCTTCAGTCACACAGCCTTTCCCCATGATTGTTTTGCCGATGATCAGGCTGGGTTTTTCTTTTTCATTAAGGCTTTCCTGCAGTGCTTTTCTGATAGCCTCTGCATCGTGCCCGTCAATGGTTTGGACCCTCCAGCCCCAGGCTTCATATTTGGCTGCCGTATTTTCAGTTGTAACTGCACTGGTGGCAGTTGAAAGCTGGATGTCGTTTGAGTCGAAAAACATGATGAGATTGCTGAGGCCTAAATGTCCGGCAAGCCTTCCTGCGCCCTGTGATATTTCCTCCTGTATGCCTCCGTCTGATACGTAGGTATAGATGTTATGACTCATCCAGTCTCCAAACCTTGAAGACAAAAACCGCTCAGTGATGGCTGCACCCACAGCCATGGTATGGCCTTGACCGAGTGGACCGGAGGTGTTTTCCACGCCCCTTTCAACGTTTACTTCAGGATGGCCTGGTGTTGGGCTGCCCCATTGCCGGAATTGTTGTAATTCATCCAAAGTGTAATTGCCTGTAAGTGCCAGCACAGAGTACAGCATTGGAGACATGTGTCCGGGATCGAGAAAAAACCGGTCACGTTCGGGCCAGGTCATGTCGCCGGGATCAAAATTCAGAAATTCAGAATACAGGATATTGATGAAATCAGCGCCACCCATTGCGCCTCCCGGATGGCCTGAATTTGCATTTTCCACCATGGCGGCTGAAAGTATTCTGATATTGTCTGCAGCTTTATTTACTATGGAATTATTCATCTCAACTTCTTGATTTAAGGTTCGACATGCTTAATTGTGCATTATAAATTCGTCAAAAATAGAAGATTTTTCATCCGGGAATTTAAGTGTGGTGAAATACTTTTAAACATAATATCCTATTTGATTTTTAATA
>CAYOFK010000222.1:0-3173 GCA_964403185.1 uncultured Rikenellaceae bacterium
TCAAAGGAGTGGTGGTGGACCGCAGAACTGAACATGTCATTCCTCAGGCCATTGTAAAACTTATTGGCAGTGACGGGACTACTATTGAGGATGAAACAGCAGATGACGGGACCTTCAGATTCATGTTAAAACCCAATACCGATTATATTTTTCTGGCTTCCAGACCTGGATATCTGAATACTAAAGGGCGTGAAACCACAAAAGGACAGAATACCAGTAAAGATTACCGCATGACCCTGGAACTGGCAGCCATCGATAAACCGATTGAGCTTCCGAACATATTTTATGATTTCGGAAAGTGGGACCTGAGACCTGAATCAATGGTGGCACTTGACCGGCTGGTGGAAACCCTGAATGACAATCCGAATATTACCATTGAACTGGGATCACATACCGACAGCCGGGATACGGAGGCATTTAATCTTGATCTGTCACAGAAAAGAGCCCAATCCGTCATTGATTATCTAATAAGTAAAGATATAAATGCAGACCGGCTTACAGCCAAAGGTTATGGAGAATCGCAACCGAAAACGGTGGACGTGAAAACAGACAAAGCATATGTGTTCCTGAATGTGGATGATTCCCTTACGGAAGCATTTATCAACAGCCTGAATACCGAACAGGAACGGGAAATCGCACACCAACTGAACAGGAGGACAGAAATGACGGTGTTGCGGACAGATTATCAGCCCCGTCAAAATCAGTAGTGCGGCTGAAGGTGCCAGATATTTTATAAATATTACTCTTCCTGCCTATGGATAACCGGTATAATGAAAGAGGTGTTTCCGCTTCAAAAGAGGATGTTCATGAGGCCATCTCAAACCTGGATAAGGGACTCTTCCCTAAAGCTTTTTGCAAGATCATTCCGGATATCCTGGGAAACGATCCGGAATTCTGCAACATCATGCATGCAGATGGCGCCGGAACCAAATCATCCCTGGCATATATGTACTGGAAGGAGACAGGGGACCTCTCGGTGTGGAAAGGGATCGCCCAGGATGCCATTGTGATGAATCTTGATGACCTGCTGTGCGTGGGCGCTACCGGAAACATCCTGGTGTCCTCAACAATCGGCCGCAATAAACTCTTAATACCAGGTGAAGTAGTTGCTGCCATTATTCAGGGAACCGGGGATATCCTGGAGGAACTTCGCGGTCTGGGGATCTCAATATATGCAACAGGTGGAGAAACCGCAGATGTGGGAGATCTTGTACGGACCATCATCGTGGATTCCACTGTAAGCTGCCGGATGAAACGCAGTGAGGTTATTGATAATGCCAATATCCGGGCCGGCGATGTCATTGTTGGATTGTCCTCCACGGGCCAGGCGGCATACGAAACCGTTTATAACAGCGGCATGGGCAGCAACGGACTCACCTCGGCCAGACATGATGTATTCAATAAGGTCCTGGCACGTAAGTATCCTGAAAGCTATGATGCATCCATCCCGGAAACCCTGGTGTATTCAGGGAATTTCCGGTTGACAGATAAAATTGAACATCTGGGGATCGATGCCGGGAAAATGGTCCTTTCCCCAACCCGCACATATGCCCCCGTGGTTCTCAGAATCCTTGAAAGATTCAGAAAAGACATTCACGGAATGGTTCATTGCTCCGGAGGCGCCCAGACAAAAATCCTTCATTTCATTGATGGACTGCATGTGATCAAATCAAATATGTTTGATGTTCCACCATTGTTCAGGATCATCCAGTCTGTATCCGGTACCCCCTGGCAGGAAATGTACAGGGTTTTTAACATGGGACACCGTTTCGAAATCTATGCAGATGAAGGACTTTCTGAAGACCTTATTGCCATCTCCGAATCTTTTGACATCTCTGCCCAGGTTGTGGGACGGTGTGAAGCATCCGCCGGTAATGCCCTCACCATTCGATCTGAATTCGGAGAGTTTGAGTATTCCTGACCATCTCATTAGAAATTCCTAACTTTGCAGTCTGTAAAAAAAGCACTTTAAATGAGCTCAAATCATATTGTTGACAAACTTGAAGGAGTCAAAGAACGGTTTGTAGAGATCTCTCAGCTGATCATCCAGCCGGAGATCATTTCTGATATGAAGCGCTATGTCAAATTAAACAAAGAGTATAAAGACCTTGAACCAATCATTCAGGCATACGAAGCATATAAAAATGTATTAAGCAATCTTCAAGGTGCCAGGGATATCCTGAAAAATGAAAAGGATGAAGAACTCAGAGCCATGGCTAAAGATGAACTGGAAGAACTGAGTGCCCGGATTACCCCAATGGAGGAAGAGATCAAACTTTTACTCGTTCCCGGGGATCCCGAAGATCTGAAAAATGCAATGATGGAAATAAGAGCCGGAACTGGAGGGGATGAAGCGAGCATTTTTGCAGGAGATCTCTACAGAATGTATTCAAAATACTGTGAAACCAGGAATTGGAAGATTAAAGTCCACCGTTTTACCGAAGGCACCGTTGGCGGGTACAAGGAAATAATAGCTAAAATATCAGGGGAAGGAGTATATGGAGTTCTGAAATATGAATCGGGGGTGCACCGGGTGCAACGGGTCCCGCAAACCGAGACCCAGGGCCGTGTGCATACTTCTGCTGCCTCAATTGCAGTATTTCCTGAAGCAGAAAAATTTGACATCGAAATCAAGCAGGAAGATATCCGGAAAGATACCTACTGCTCTTCCGGCCCCGGTGGGCAGTCGGTCAATACCACATACTCTGCAGTAAGACTAACCCACATACCAACCGGGGTTGTGGTAACCTGCCAGGATCAAAAATCACAACTTAAGAACCTTGATAAAGCCATGGAAGAATTACGAACCAGGCTGTACAACATTGAATATCAGAAATACCTGAAGGAAATCTCTTCCAAAAGAAAAACCATGGTGTCAACCGGAGACCGCTCCGCAAAGATCAGAACCTATAATTATTCTCAGGGAAGGGTCACCGACCACCGCATTAACCTGACCCTGTATAATCTGCAGTCTGTATTAAATGGAGAGATCCAGGAGTTGATTGACAAACTCCAAATGGCGGAAAATGCAGAACGGTTGAAAGAAAGCGGGATTTAACGCCGGCATTTCCTGCCTTCCTGTTTTGTCACAGATTTTGCAATCCATCACACCATCCCAGCACCAGGCAAAATCTCCGCCAAAACCTGATTGTTGCGATCCCCCCCCGGGTTGA
>CAYOFK010000223.1:0-3140 GCA_964403185.1 uncultured Rikenellaceae bacterium
GGGATGGTGTGATGGATTGCAAAATCTGTGACAAAACAGGAAGGCAGGGAATGCCGGCGTTTTGCATAGTAAACGGTCCAGGTCGCTTGCGATCCCCGGATCGCTTTGTGGTTAACCTTATAGTGTTTCTCCAAAACACAATCGACTTTGGAAAGTCGATCTACAGAAAGTCCTGCACAAACATCCCTCACGGACAGGTTTCATGTTATGTAATGCATCAGTCAAAAAAAAAGGAGCTAACGCTCCGTTTTTTTTTAAATAATGTATCCAAATTTATTTGATCCTCATTTTATAAAATGACCTGTACACAAAGTACAATGCAATAAGAATAAACACCACTCCTACATATGGGGCAATATTTCTGAATTGCTCGGCCAGGGCAATCTCCATGGCCAGCAGTCCAAACAATGTAGTAAACTTGATGATGGGATTTAAAGCAACCGAGGAGGTGTCTTTATACGGATCACCCACAGTATCCCCCACTATCGTTGCTTCGTGAAGGGGTGTGCCTTTTTCCTGCATATCAACCTCAACAACTTTTTTGGCATTGTCCCAGGCACCTCCCGCATTGGCCATAAAAATTGCCTGGAACAAACCAAAGATTGCAATCGCGATCAGGTAACTGATAAATAAAGAAACAGGCTCAACCTTTCCGGCAGGCGCCGAAATAAAGGCAAACCCAAGAGCAAATAAGAAAATGGCAACAAAAATATTAAACATGCCCCGTTGTGCATAAAGGGTGCAGATCTTTACCACTTCCTTGGACTTTTCAATGTCGGCTTTTTTCTCGGCATTGGGATCAAGATTTATATTATGTTTGATATAATTGACAGCTCTGCTGGCGCCGGTGGTGACGGCCTGAATGGAGGCCCCTGTAAACCAATAAATAACGGCGCCTCCAAGAATGAAACCCAGGATGGTATATGGATTCAACAAACTAAGCAATTGTGCAGGCTCCACACCAAGAGTGTGTTTAATAACCAGAACCAGCGAGAAGATCATCGTAGTAGCACCTACAACAGCAGTGCCAATCAACACAGGTTTTGCAGTGGCTTTAAAAGTGTTTCCGGCGCCATCATTCGCTTCAAGGTAATATTTGGCTTTCTCAAAATCAGGTTTGAATCCGAAGTCCTTCTCAATATCTTCTTCAACATTATCAATATCCTCAATTAGAGATAATTCATAAATTGACTGTGCATTATCCGTTACCGGGCCATAGCTGTCAACTGCAATGGTAACCGGTCCCATCCCCAGCATCCCAAATGCCACCAGTCCGAAAGCAAAAACCGATGGATAGATCATGAGCTCACCCAGACCATATGTACTGGCTACATGCGCAATATACATCAGGACAAAAAACACAAGTCCCTGCCATAGAGCGCTGAAATTACCAGCCACAAGGCCCGATAGGATGTTCAATGAGGCCCCCCCTTCTTTTGAGGCTTCCACAATTTCAGCAACATGTTGCGATTTTGTGCTGGTGAAGATCTTTGTAAATTCAGGAATGAGCGCTGCGCCCAGGGTCCCGGCACTGATAATAATTGATAATGCCAGCCACTGGTTATGAGGCATGTCACCAATAAACAAATAGCTGGCTATAAAGGTCACACAAATGGACAGGATGGAAGTGATCCATACCAGGGATGTAAGTGGTTTTTCAAAATCAATATCATCCGCATTTTTATACTTCAAGTTGCTTGCCGCACTGTTGATCCAAAACGCTACAATTGAAGTCACGATCATTAAAATACGCATCACGAAGATCCAGGCCAATAACTGAACCTGGTATTCAACATCTGTAACAGCCAGCAGAATGAATGAAATCAGCGCCACACCGGTTACGCCATAAGTCTCAAATCCATCTGCTGTCGGACCTACACTATCTCCTGCATTGTCGCCTGTACAGTCTGCAATGACACCGGGATTTCTGGGATCGTCCTCCCCAATCTTAAAGATCACCTTCATCAGGTCAGATCCGATATCAGCAATTTTTGTAAAAATGCCACCGGCTATCCTCAAGACCGAGGCAGCAAGAGATTCTCCAATTGCAAACCCGATAAAACTGGCGCCGGCATATTTACCCGGAACAAACAATAAAATGATTAACATCATCATCAATTCCATTGAAATGAGTACAACGCCAATACTCATTCCTGCATTAATCGGAATGTTCAGTAACTTAATTGGTTTTCTTTCCAGAGAAGCAAAAGCCATTCTTGAATTGGCCAGGGTGTTCATTCTGATGCCAAACCATGCAACACTGTAAGACCCTAAAATTCCTATAACGGTCCATCCAAGGATGAGGAATACCCCTCCTATTCCAAATCCACTCCCGGGATCATCCGGATCTTTCGAAAGATATCCGAAATAAAAAGCAACGACTGTCCCGATAAAAAGAAATAAAATACCCAAAAACCGGCCCTGCTGTCTCAAATAAGTTTTACACGTTTCATAAATGACTCCTGCAATTTCCAGCATGGAAGTATGTGCTTTTTGTTTCTTCACCTGTACAAACTGGTAGAGCCCGAACAGGAAACCGGCAAGAATAATCAGGAAACCCCAGTATAAAATCATCTGCGATTTCACACCATCAGGAATAACCAGGTCTGCCTCGCTGGCATGCGTCAACAAAGGCATCATACCTATTACTGCAATGAGGAGTAATCTTCTTTTTTTCATAGTCTGTAGGAATTTTAATTTGGGAGACAAATATAAGCTTTTTTGAATACCCAAATATATTTTTTGATGAACAAAAACTAAAACATTTTAAGAATCACTGTTGCATTAATAATGAATGATAACCTGAGCTCACGGAGTTCATGGAAGCATTATAAACCTGAGAACTCACCCGCCAACTTTCACCGTTAACCGGTTTCCATTCAGGGCCGGATACATTTTATCAGATCCCAGAGACAGGATCATTTTATAGGTCCCCGGAATACCGGGCGCAATAATAACCGCATCCACATTCAAAGTGTCATAAGGCGCAATTGGCATTAAAAATGGAACATTCGAAACCTTGATCGATTTAAAAGGTTTTACCCCGGGTCCTGAGTAAGAATAATAAAGATGGGTTTTATTGGGCCCGGTTTTCTGAAAAGCAGCGGTGGTCTTGTAAGGATTCTCAAGTAAACATTGAA
>CAYOFK010000224.1:0-3107 GCA_964403185.1 uncultured Rikenellaceae bacterium
ACATACCGTTGTTATCGATGCAGGTCATGGGGGAAAAGACTCGGGTGCAACAGGGAAAACAGCGAAGGAAAAAGATCTGGCACTTGCTATTGCGCTTAAGGTAGGCAGCTATATTGAAGAGAAAATGCCGGATGTCAAAGTGATCTACACCCGGAAGGAGGATCTGTTTGTTGATCTCTGGAAACGTGCTGAAATAGCAAATAAAGCTGAAGCCGACCTGTTCATTTCCATCCATGTGAATGCCCATACGCGTACATCCGCCCACGGTACCCTTACCTTGGTTCTTGGCCAGCATCGTGCAAATGAGAACTTTGATGTGGCGGTCAGGGAGAATTCTGTAATCCTGCTTGAAGAAGATTATGAAACCATCTATGAAGGTTTCAACCCTGAATCGACCGAATCCTATATCATGTTCTCGTTAATGCAAAAAACATTCTTTAAGCAGAGCATTGAATTTGGTGCCTATGTTCAGGACCAATTCAGAGAACGGGCAGGCAGAAAGGACCTGGGTGTTCGAGAGCAGGGTATACTGGTCCTGGCGCAAACCGCCATGCCAGGTGTTTTGATCGAAACAGGATTTCTCTCAAATGCGGAGGAAGAAAAATACCTGACAACTGAGTACGGACAGGACATCATTGCCTCCGCCATTTATCGTGGTTTCAGGGAATACAAGGAAGAAATTGACCGCCGTAGCCACTTTTCATCAGTGGCAAGAGAGGAGTCTGTAGTTGAAAGCGTACCTTTGGTTGAAGATCAACCTGCAGAAATCCAGGCAAATCAGGTGGTTTTCTGCATTCAGGTTGCCTCATCGAGAAACAAAATACCGACTGATCCGTCTTCATTCAGAGGTCAGAAAGAAGTATCAGTGATAGAGGACGGACGGTGGTTTAAATACCTGGTAGGCCAGGAAGTGAGTTACCGCAAAGCCCTGGATATGTGTCTGGTGGTGAAGAATGATTTCCCCGATGCGTTTGTGGTTGCAATAAAAAACGGCAAACTCATTCCCCTGAATGATGCCATCATTGAAATCAACAAGTAACATGAAACGAATTTTTAATTAATTTGTCTTCAAGTAATTGGAAATTTTAAACAAATGAAAATCAGCATCGAAGCAAAAATCGGGATCATTGGCATAGTTACCATTGCCGTTTTAATCTGGGGAGTTAATTACCTGAAGGGTAAAAACATTCTCAGCAGTACTTATACGCTTTACGCATTTTTCGTCGATGCCGGCGGACTTGATTCATCTGCACCGGTCCTTATGAATGGTGTTAAAATAGGTTATGTGGATAACCTCCAACTCCTTCCCGGTCAGATTCCTCCCATTAAGACAGTCCTGCATATTGAAAAATTATATCCCATCCATAAGGATTCGAGGGCAGAACTTTACAGTGCAGACCTGTTGGGGACTAAGGCCATCAGGATAACTCCCTCGGGGAAGGAACTACTGTTACAAGACAACGACACGATCCTGACTTCCGTGGCCCCGGATATGCTTTCCAGCCTGCAGGAGAAGATCATGCCTGTGATGCAGCAGATCAAATCACTGGCCTTATCGCTCGACATACTTGCTGTTAAATTGGATACAATATTAGGTTCAGAAACTACCAGGGAGACTTTGCAGGATCTTGCTTCCATTTCAAAATCGCTCAGCGCTGCCCTCGATAATGGCGGAGCTCTGGATCAGAGTTTCAGGAATTTGGAGTCATTTGCTGCCATGTTAAAGGCCAAGCAGGATGATATTGCCTCCCTGATCCAGCATCTAAATTCCATTAGTAAATCCGTGGATAATTCCGATATCGGACAGCTCGCTTCAGAGTTGATATCAGTTACCCGCCAATTCGATATGCTACTTGGGCAAATCAACTCCGGAGAAGGTAATGCCGGAAAATTAATATATACTGACAGCCTGTATCTGAATTTGGAGGTCCTCCTTTCGGATCTCGATAAACTGATCAGGAATCTGAATGAAAATCCAGAGGATTTTGTCCATTTCTCCCTGTTTGGAAAATCAAAGAGAGAAAATCAGTGATTTTGAAGGATGGACAACTGTATCGGTTTTGACGATTAACCATATTATGGTGACCAAAAGTCTGGCTGAAAGGTTAAACACATTAAACCAAAAATTGAATTGGAACAGCTAAAGGTTTAAAAAACAATTTATTAAGATTTTATTAATAGAAAAAATCCGTAGACTCCTGATTATCAGATGAATAAAAAATATATATTTTTTTTCAATCTATAAAGAATTGACCCTAAAACTGATATGATTTTTCTGAGATTTTCAAGTGGATTTGTATTTTTTTTTAACTTTTTTTTCACAATCTTTGCTTAAGGGAAACCCGTAAGCTTTACACATAGATTAACCTTAACCTAAAACCGACGTTTGCAATGCATGAACGTGTTTGGAACAATTGTCTGAATATAATCAAAGACAATGTCCCCTCAATAAGTTATCGCACCTGGTTTGAGCCTATTGTTCCCCTGAAACTTGACAATGATATATTGACCATTCAGGTTCCCAGCCCATTTTTCTACGAGTACCTTGAAGAGCAGTACATTGATATCCTTCGTAAAGTAATCAAGAAAGAGTTAGGGCCGGAAGCCAAGCTGGAGTATAATGTGGTGATGCAGAACAACTCATACAGCAACAGCAAACCCTATACTGTTAAATTCCCAGCTAAAAACAACAAAGAAATCCGGAACACTCCGGTTTCTTTCCCCCTGGATACCACAGAAAATACCATTAAGAATCCATTCGTCATTCCCGGATTGAAAAAGCTGGAAATTGACCCAAGGCTAAATCCGGAAAATTCCTTTGATAACTTTATAGAGGGTGAATGCAACAGGCTTGCAAGATCGGCTGGATATGCCGTTGCAAAAAATCCCGGTGGTACGGCTTTTAATCCGCTCCTGATCTATGGTGAAAGTGGATTGGGAAAAACACACCTGGCCCAGGCTATTGGCATTGAAGTGAAAGAGATATTTGAGGAGAAGACCGTTCTTTACGTAAATGCCAATAAATTCCAGACACAATTTGTGGATGCCATCAGGAACAACAACAAGAATGATTTTTTGCACTTCTACCAGATGATTGACGTACTAAT
>CAYOFK010000225.1:0-3057 GCA_964403185.1 uncultured Rikenellaceae bacterium
TTTCAAACAGCTGAAGCGCCGGATGAATCATGAATTTTGCAGAGTTATTGAAGCCGTCAATAAAAACTGCATTGTCATGATTCAGGATCTCCTTGCTTTTCCGTACTCCGGAACCAAAAAAAAACACAGTGCCACCGTCCAGAAATTCCCTGAACGAATTCCCGTCTATGATTTCCGCTGAAGTTTCTTTAAGCTTGTTCAGCCTGGCGTCAAAAATGCATGAATAAACTTCCATGCGCCGGGCATCGATCAATGGACAAAGAAAACGGGTTCCGGAATACCTGTTGATAAGATCCTCATGGCCGGACACCACTCCGGCGGCCATGCTTTTAAGTGTACTCACTGCGATCAATGGTATTCGGGAACCGTAAGCAAGGCCTTTTGCAGTTGATACCCCAATTCGCAGCCCCGTATAAGATCCGGGTCCCATACTCACAGTAATGGCATCAAGGTCGGCAGCCTGAAGTTTGGTTTCCCTGAAAAGTTGTTCAATGAAAACAGTAAGTACAGAGGCATGAGAACGGTCAATATGGGTTTCACGAACTGCCAGAACCTGTTCGCCGGCAGAAATCACAACGGAACAGCTTTGAGTTGCTGTTTCAATATGAAGCATATTAATCACCCGGGAAGGAAATTACTTCTTATCTGATTTAAACAGATCCTCTCTGGTGACCACTTCAATCAATGAACTGTCTGCCAGTTTTTTTGAAATGGCACTGTATGGAGCAACGATCACCTTTTCATCCTCATTGATCCCGGAGATTATTTGAATATAGTTGTTATCCTGAATGCCTGTTTCAACTTCTTTCTTAAGGGCGATGCCTTCCTCTTCCATGGCCACAAAAGTGACCACTTTAAGGTCGTCTCCGGCTTCTTCAATAAATTCCGTTGAAGACGTATCCACCGTATCAGACCGTGTGGTCACCGCCTGGATGGGAATGGATAACACATGCGCCAAACTATTTGTTTGTATATCCACCGTGGCGCTCATTCCGGGACGGAATGGAATGCGATTGGTTTCATCAATAAGTGATTTATAGGATTCCTCCAGCAGAAGGATCTTTACATTAAAACTGGTGACCTGGTCGACCGACACACCGGTGCTGGTAGCAGAGTTGGCAATTTCTGTAACCACTCCCCTAAATTTATAATCCAAATATGCATCCACTTCTACGATGGCAGTGTCGCCAAGCTTCACCCTTACAATATCGTTCTCATTCACTTCAACCACTACTTCCATACGGTTCAGGTCGGCCAACCGCATCATTTCTGTTCCCGACATCAGGGCGGTTCCCACAACACGTTCACCTTTTTCCACCTTTAGTCCGTAAATAATGCCGTCTATTGGTGCATACAGGGTGGTTCTGATCAGGTTTTCACTGGCCTCATTCAATGAAGCTTCTGCACTCTTAACAGAGGCCTTGGCAGAGGCAACATCTGCCTGCGCCATTAAATAAGTAGCCTCTACCTGTTCAAAATCAGATTTTGAAATGGTTTTTTGTTCCCATAATTTTTTGTTCCGTTTATACGACAGTTCTGCCTGTATGAAGCCGGCTTCCACCTGGGCCACCCTCGCCTTTGCAGAGTTCAGAGAAGCCATCGCCCGGTCCCGGGCTGAGATATAATTATCAGGTTTGATCTTTGCCAGAAGGGTTCGGGCCTTCACGTGCTGTCCTTCCTTAACATGCAGCTCAACAATTTCTCCTGAGACATCCGGACTGATCTTGACCTCAGTTTCAGGACTTATCCTGCCATTGGCACTTATGGTCTCAACGATGGTTCTGTACTGGCATTGTTCCACTACAACCTTAAAGGTCTCTGCCTTTCCAAACCAACCCATACGTTTGCCTGCAAAAGCCAGGACAATTAATAAGAGGGTCAGGACCCCTATCACTCTGAGTATTTTATTTGTTTTCATAATTGATGATATTCCGGTTACGGTTACAAAACAATGGGACTGCCCCTGTAAAATTCAAGGACATTGATGGTGAAAATAAAATTATACTTGGCCTGCAGTAGTTCTGATTGGGTCTGGGTTAACTGGTTTTTAGAGATATTATAATCCACTGAATTCACCAATCCGACATTATATTTCTGTTCGGTGTATCTGAAGGATTCCACCATGGAGGTTACGGCCGATTCACTCGCCCTGTAACGTTTCATCGAGGCTATGGCATCGGCATAGGCCTGCTGGATCTCCTTATAAAGCACATTCCTGGTATTTTTTAACTCAAGTTCATAGTTCTGAATATTCAGTTTGGCATTACTCACGTAAGTGTTGGTCATCCACCTGTTGAAGATCGGGATTGAAACACCAAAGGATATGCCCCAATTCCGGTTGTCCATTAACTGGTCCATATAAGGATATGGGTTTTGTATAATGTTTGTGGGATCTGAAGGATCAATCTCATATTTTCTACGTGTATTTGTAAAAATAGTATTGAAGTTTCCATTCAGGGAAATGGTTGGGTAACGTGCCCCCTGGGCAATTTTCAGGCCTTGTTCAGTACTCTTCAAACGCAATTCAGCGCCTTGTATCTGTGGAAGAAGTCTCACTGCATCACTGAAAACCGTCTCAACAAATGGAACCAGATAATTCTCATTGATTATGCTGTCCAGGTTGGGCACTTCAATCTCAAATCCACCTGTGGAATCCAGATCCAGAATCTGTGTGAGGGTCAAATAGGAAATATCCAGGTTGTTTTGCGTATTGATCACCTGGATCTCTTCCCTTGCAGCCTGGGCCTCAATTTCCAATACATTCCCCTCAGGCAGGCTGCCCGCATCAACCAGCTTTTGTGTGCGGTCAATTTGCTGTATTGTTATTTCAAGCTGGTTGCTGGCAACCTCAAATAATTCCCGGTTCAATAATATCTGCAGATAGGCTAATGCAATGTTGATACTGATATCGTTCTTTAATTTTTCAACATCCTTAATGCTTGCCGCCAGACTGTATTTGTTTTGTTTTATGGTATTCTGCAGTTGAAAACCCTGGAACACAGTAACACTGGATCCAATATTATAAGTTTCTGTATTTACATCCTGATTTTTATACAG
>CAYOFK010000226.1:0-3022 GCA_964403185.1 uncultured Rikenellaceae bacterium
GCCAAATCCCAGATTCAGGCGGAAATACATGCCGGATTGCTCAATGGTTGTGCCTCCAAGGTCCACCTTTTTCTGAGCCCTGACCGGGCTGTTTGTAAAAGAAAATAACAGAATTAATGCGGCGAAACAGATCAATGGTTTTTTCATCAGTTAATAATTTAATTTTTTAATGTTCGTTTCCTGCCGGTTTGTTTCCGGAAAAAATGTGGTCATACATGACCTAAATTTATACATTCTGATCAGAAAAAAAAAGATTATTCTGCAGTAACTGTTATTGAGTTCTTACGTATATGTAATTGTCGGAATTATAAAATTCAGTAACTTGAACATCCTGAAATATATAATATTTTTCTCATGACAACTGCAGCCAGAATTAAAATGCTTCTTTTTTCCGGCATTGTATTCCTTACGGCCGGGGTGGCACTGAGCCAGTCTGAACAGACAGTCCAAGAAAAGCGGGTGGCCCTGATCATTGGCAACGCCGATTATCTTAACGGGCCTTTACAAAATCCTGTCAATGATGCCCGGTCTATGACAAGAGCTTTGAGAACTGCCGGATTTGAAGTAATACTTAAAGAAAATGTGTCCAATAAAGCAGAAATGAAAAAGGTGATCCGTGATTTTGGCTGGAAGCTGATGCAGGGAGGTGTGGGTTTGTTTTATTACGCCGGACACGGATTGCAGGTGGATGGATTTAATTTCCTGGTCCCGGTCAATGCAGTCATAAATCATGAAGAGGAGGTTGAATACGAATGTGTTGAGGCGGGCTTTGTCACCTCACAAATGGAGGCAGCTCAAAACCGGCTGAATATTGTGATCCTGGATGCCTGCCGCAACAATCCTTTTGCCCGGTCTTTCAGGTCGTCCAAGCAAGGACTGGCCGGGATGAATGCCCCGACAGGAACCCTTGTTGCATATTCCACCGCTCCGGGTTCTGTAGCATCAGACGGTTCCGGTTTCAATGGCATGTATACCGAAGCTTTGCTGAACCAGGTAAATAAACCCGATTTGAAAATTGAAGAAGTTTTTAAGAATGTGCGGGCCGAGGTGCTGCAGAAAAGTAATGGTAAACAAACACCCTGGGAATCATCATCTTTGGTGGGAGATTTTTATTTTAATCCCATGAATGTAGCCATGACATACAATTCTGAGATTCAAAACCAACCGGTCACTAAACCCCCATCGCCTCCGCCGGCCACCAATATCTTAGCTGGTGCCCAATGGCGGGCTAATTCTACCGGTTATTGGTTTTTGGTCAACGAACAGGATGTTACTGATTTTACAGAATTCGAATTAAAGGGTAATGACCTGATCGTTACACATACCCCAACAAACAATAAGTACTTATTATCTGATTATAAAGACAACCGTGACGGGATTACAAGGACTGCCACACTCATTTACTCACCCCCAAAAAACAATTCCGGCTCATCCATAAGTGCCGGTACTATCCGGCAAAATGAATACTCAGGAAACAACCCGCTCCGTCAAATTGATAATGGGATATTGCCAACCCGGTATAAACCTGAGTCTAAAATAAGGGCCATGTTCCAGGTAACTTCAGATTACAAATACTTCTTAATTTATGGTGGCCGGGACATCAGTGGGGAATGTATTGAAAAACTGCATGCTAAAGAGGACCTCTATGTTTTTCATCCTCAAACAGGCTTGATTTTTCTTCTTGAAGGATTCAGCTGGGCCAATGATAACAGGCCAAGAGTCGCCCGTTATGTGCGATTTAAATAATAATTATAATTAGTAATCCCGGCCCAGGAGGAATTTTGTCAACCCTCCCAGGACCTCTTTACGGGATGTGTCAACCGGGAGTTTTTTCAGGTTATTAATAGCTTTTCCGGAAAAGCTTCCTATCAGGTTTTTTGCCAGCCGGGGAACTTCAAGTGTCTCAAAAATGGCCCTGACGGTGTCTGTTTTTCCTGCAGGATCTGCCGCATCCTGTTTATATAATTCCAGAAGTTGTTTCTTTTGTTCGCTTGTAGCTTTCTCAAGGGCCGTTAAATACAGCCAGGTTTTTTTATTGCCGGTAATGTCACCGCCGATGGATTTTCCGGTTTTTGTTGCATCCCCAAAGGTATCCAGCAAATCATCCTGTAATTGAAAAGCCAGTCCCAGATTCAGTCCAAAGGTGTACATCCTGTCAGCATCTTCTCCTGAGGCTCCACCGATAATAGCTCCGATCTGTGAACTGGCTCCCAGCAATACCGCCGTTTTAAGTTCGATCATCCGCAGGTATTCTTCTGTAGTAACATCATTTCGCTTCTCAAAGTCCATATCGTATTGCTGGCCCTCACACACTTCCCTGGCTGTATTACTAAATATCCGCAACACCTCAGGCAAGTGCCTTGCAGGAGCCATTGTAAGATATTCATAAGCCAGAATCTGCATCACATCCCCGGACAGTATGGCGCTGTTCTCATTCCATTTCTTATGCACTGCAGGCTTTCCGCGCCGCAGTTCCGCCCGGTCCATAATGTCATCATGCAACAGGGTGAAGTTGTGGAAGATCTCCAGTCCGATCGCCGGTTTAACAGCCACCCCGATACTGTCTGAAAAAAGATTGTACGAAAGGAGAGCCAGAACCGGGCGAATGCGTTTACCGCCCGCTGAAAGGGTGTACGAAATCGGATCATACAAGCTCCTGGGGCCACGGTTCAAAACTATGTTTTTTATCTCATTTTCAATAAGTTGTCTGACTTCTTCAATGGAAAACATGGATGATGAATTTAATGAGGCAATTTAGTAAAAAAGGCTGAGGCCGAGGCTAAGGAGTTCTTAAAAAGGAAGGATCAGCCTCTAAAGAAATCTCCCCGCTGTGCTTCTGCCAAAGGAATCCCCTTGGGAGAAGCGCCTGGCGGCTGACATTAATCCTGCAGGGATAGAATGGAGATAAACAACCCCGCACCATAATCGTACCAGTCGAGTCCCAGGTCATCCTGGAGTTCTTTGCCGTCCCGAAAAATAGCAAATCTATGATTTGCGTAATTTTTCGAGGATCCTCGAAAAG
>CAYOFK010000227.1:0-3021 GCA_964403185.1 uncultured Rikenellaceae bacterium
GATAAAAAGGTTTTGGCGGGAATTTTGCCCTGACAGCAAAATTCGTGACAAAATGTAGCTACAGGTAAATATTTAAACATCTGTTTCATGGCATCAGATCCTGAAACCACAGAAACCACAGAAACCACAGGAACAACAGAAACCACAGGAACCATAAATTCAGTCTTGTACTGCCGAACCGCAATGTTTACAAAAGGAGGCATCTTCATCATTCGACTTCCCGCAGTCCGGGCATACCGATTCAGGATTGCCTGCATACCTGGCCAGGGTGATCTCAGCCGTAACAATTCCGGTGGGTACGGCAATGATCCCGTAACCCAGGATCATCACAAAACTGGCAATAAATTGCCCAAAAGGGGTTTCCGGGGCCAAATCGCCATACCCCACTGTGGTGAGTGTAACAATGGCCCAGTAAATGCCCTTGGGAATGGATGAAAAACCGTGTTCGGTACCCTCAATAAGGTACATCAGGGTTCCGATGATTATAACAATGGTTAGCACCGCAAACAGGAAAACAAAGATCTTTTCGCGACTGTTCCTTAAGGCCAGCATGATGGTGTTCCCTGCTGAAGTATATCTGGTAAGCTTGAACAACCTGAAAATTCTTAACAAACGTAAGGTACGGATGATCATCAGGCCGTGTGCTCCGGCAAAGAAGATACCCAGGTAACTGGGCAGGATGGCCAGCAGGTCGATCACACCGTAAAAACTGATCATGTATTTAATGGATTTCCGGGCCACCCATATTCTCAGCAGGTATTCCAGGGTAAAACAAATGGTGATGACCCATTCAATGATATATAAAAGATTGCCATATTGAACTTCTATGCCGGTCATGCTCTCCAGCATTACCGCGATCACACTGATAACAATGACAACAAGCAGCAAAACATCAAAGATTTTCCCGGCACGGGTATCGGCTTCAAAAATTACCTTGTAGATCTTTTCTTTCAGAGCAGTATTCATGATTGAAAATTTATAAGCATAAATTAAAACTTCTTTTGCAGAGAACCAAATAAGGCCGGGTTTTTAAAAGTTGGGGTTTATGTGTAAATTAGGGGTTCCACGAAATGCATTGCTTAAATTCATTCAAGTATGCTTGTTAAAACCTTTGGAAGTGCGGTTCATGGCATCAATGCTACAACCGTCACGGTGGAGGTTGATGTATCCCGTGGCATTAAATTTCATCTTGTTGGCCTCCCGGATAATGCGGTTAAGGAAAGCCAGCACCGTATTGAATCGGCATTCCGGAGCATGGGGTTTAAATGGCCCGGCAAACAAATTGTCATCAATATGGCGCCGGCGGATATACGCAAAGAGGGCTCTGCTTACGACCTTCCCCTGGCCCTGGGAGTCCTGGCGGCTTCAGAACAAATTGGTCCGGATTCCCTTGAAAACTTTGTCATCATGGGTGAATTGTCACTGGACGGGGACCTGCAGGCCATAAAGGGAGTGCTGCCTATTGCCATTCAGGCCAGGGATGCAGGTTATAAGGGAATGATCCTTCCTGAAAAGAATGCCCGGGAGGCTGCTATTGTTGAGGGTTTGAAGGTGTATGGAGCGAAAAACCTGGAAGAAGTGACTGAATTCTTAAATGATCCCGGAGTCCTGAGTCCCACCCATGTGGATGTTACAGAGATATTTGAATCCCAGGCCAATAAATATGCCTTTGATTTTTCTGACGTCAAAGGACAGGAAACGGTAAAACGGGCACTTGAAATTGCAGCATCAGGTGGCCATAATGCCATCATGATAGGCCCACCCGGGTCCGGAAAAACCATGCTGGCCAAACGCCTTCCCACTATTATTCCGCCCCTTACACTGGAAGAAGCACTTGAGACTACTAAGATACACTCTGTAGCCGGTACTATTGAAAAGAATACTTCACTGCTTACCCAACGGCCGTTTCGATCCCCGCATCACACAGTCTCAGATGTGGCCCTGGTGGGGGGCGGGTCCTGGCCCCAGCCCGGAGAGATCTCCCTGGCACATAACGGAGTCCTGTTCCTGGATGAATTACCTGAATTCAAGAGGACCGTACTGGAAGTGCTCCGGCAACCCATCGAAGACCGGGTCATTACCATTTCCCGTGCGAGATTCACGGTGGAGTATCCGGCCAGTTTTATGCTGATCGCTTCAATGAATCCCTGCCCCTGTGGGTTTTTTAACCACCCTGAGAAAGACTGTGTGTGTAATTCGGCCGCGGTTCAGAAGTACCTGAACAGAATATCCGGTCCCCTGATGGATCGCATAGACCTGCATATTGAAGTGGTGCCGGTGCCCTTTGAAAAACTATCTGAGGTAAAGGAGTCAGAGTCCAGTGAATACATCCGCAGCCGGGTGATACGGGCCAGGAATTTACAATCCGACAGATTCAGGGATCTGGATAAGATCTATTGCAATGCCCAGATGTCCTCCAGGATGCTGAGAACCTATTGTATTATAAAACCGGAAGGGCAAAAACTGCTCAATAATGCCATGCAAAAATTAGGACTCTCGGCACGTGCTTATGACAGGATCTTAAAAGTGTCGCGTACTATTGCCGACCTGGAAGGCCAGGAAGCTATTCAAAGCGACCATCTGGCTGAGGCCATCCAGTACCGCAGCCTCGACCGGGACAGCTGGACAAGGACATAAATCCGAATCGCTTTGATGCGAGGTGAGTGATGAGAGAGGTGATTGGTGATTGGTTTCCACCTACGCTATCTCCTACCCTAAAGCTACGGCGATCAAAGAAAGCTACGGTGGACAAGGAGGGGTTGGCCAATCGCCGGACCGCTGAGTGGGGGAATGTGTGAGGGCCTGCCGGTATTCTTAGGCAAATCCAAATATATTTCAAAAAGACTCATACTGCATATTCCTTTTGCTTATATGAATTATACAGGATCAATAGAGCCGGGCACCACGATCATACTTATTCGTCCGACGATTACAGGCTAAGGCGAAAGTGAAGGCTGAGGAAAAGTCAATGTAGATCGACTTTGTAAGTCGATTAGCGATTTGCAAAATCGCTCTACAGAA
>CAYOFK010000228.1:0-2996 GCA_964403185.1 uncultured Rikenellaceae bacterium
AACAAATGGTTGAGCGACTTAATTACGATCTGATATATATTGAAAACATGTCGCTTTATGTGGATATTAAGATATTGATCTATACCCTTCTTACCATCATTCGCGGACATGGAAAATAATTATAACCACAGAGTACACAGACCTGCCTGCCGGCCTTTAGATTTACATTTAAATAATTCTTAATAGTTTTTAAAGAAAAAAGAATGGGGTGAACTTTCTTGCCGGAAAGGTTTTCAGACCTACAGGCGGGCGGGCGGACGGATTGTTATGATTGTGGTGCCCAGCTCTATCAATCCCCCTTTAATTCCCCCTTCGCCAAGGGGGACGGCCCAGCTACTTGTAATTTTCGTGGGGCTGTCTCAAAAGTGGCTGCATTTGTTGTTATATACTGAAGATGAACTCAACCGCCAGGCGGTTTTAAGTTCAATGCCCTTTTCACTATTAAGATTACAACGGGCTAAAGCTTTATGTTTTTCTAACTTTTCACCAATCTCAAAACGACGATTACCATCTTCTTTCTTGTTCCCCTTTTTACTTAATGCGCTATTGACAGACTCTGCAGAGTGAAATAAGCTTCATGCCTGTTGAGTTTCGCACCTACGGAGCGATATTAATTCTACTTGTCGGTTCTACCAATGTTCCACTCCGCTGGAGTGGCATTATCTACTGAGCTGAAAATCAAAGGCATATATCCCAAGAGGTGTATAAACAGGCCCATCCGTTGTTAAAGTACTCTGGTAATAGACCATTTTCTCAGCAGGTGTTTTCAAAATGGTCCTCCTTTCAAACCGTTTTAAGAGCCTTGAGAATTGAGAAATATCCTCAGTCCGTTTTATCCGGCCCAGCGTCAGGTGGGGAATGAACTCCTTCTCTCCTGGTGTGAACGCTTTAACCGATTGCAATTCTTTTCTCAATTTTAGATAAAGGTCCTTGAGGTAACGGTCATCCTCCGGGGCCATCCATAAAGTCCGCGCCCTTCTTACCGAAGGGAATACACCCAGTTTATTAAACTCAAGTGTGCCCGGATGTGTTGCAGCCGACACCCTCATGGCGGCATCATGTATCTTCTTTTCAAGCTCCCCGGAAGCAGACCCATAGAAAAAAAAGGTGATGTGCATCTGTTCAGGACGCACCCACACGATGCGATCTCTTTTCAAAGTCTCTTTGATCTCACCAAGATAATCGCAGAAGGCCTCTGTCAGGGTAACCGGGATGGCAAGAAAGGTCCGTTTCATGAACTTAAAAATTTATAAACAAAGATGCAGAAACAAGTTAAAAAATGAATAACTTGGTGAAAGAAACCATAAAAAGTATCCATATGAGTACCACTAAAAAAATTGCAGTCATCATTTCCGGTTGCGGCGTTTTTGACGGAGCAGAAATCCATGAGGCGACCCTGACCCTGTATGCCATTATGAAACATGGTGCAAGCTATAAAATATTTGCGCCTGACATGCAGCAACACCACGTCATCAACCATTTAACCGGTGACGAAATGAATGAAACACGAAATGTACTCGTTGAATCCGCCCGGATTGCCAGAGGGAATATCAAGCCCCTTTCTGAGTTTGATCCGGATGATTTTGACGGATTGATCCTTCCCGGAGGTTTTGGAGCGGCCAAGAACCTCTCCACTTTTGCATTTGAGGGATCAGACCTGGCCATCAATGAAGATGTTGAAAAAGCCATCACCAAAACCAGGGATGCCGGAAAACCGATGGGAGCGTTATGTATCGCACCTGTAATAATGGCAAAGATCCTGGATGGAGTGAACCTGACCATTGGCCGGGATAAAGATACCGCACAAGCTATTGAAGCCATGGGAGCCACTCATGTAAATACCTCACATGGTGAAGTGACCATTGATGCAAAATACAAACTGGTTACCACTCCCTGCTATATGCTGGACGCCAACATCCTTCAGATCGCCGAAGGCGCTGAAAATGTGGTAAAAACCATGATCGGAATGATGTGAAATTCGCCAGACGGATTTCAATACCAGGAACCGGGAAAAAGCAGCAGAGTCTTTCTTTCCTGATCCCTGTATGAATGTCAATGCTGTACAGCAGTAAGTTTCTTATGTACAATGATCTCCAGTAATCCGGTGGCTATGATAACGAGAAGGGTAAGTTTTATGGTCAGCGAGAGCTTAATGGCTCCCAGCCATGCAATACCTGTTTCAATCCATGGTGCCAGCCCTTTCAGATCAAACCCTTCAAGGAAAGTTTCCAGAAGGCCTTTCTCCTGAGATTCGCCGGCCATAGCAAAAAAGAAAACCATAAGCATTGCAAAGAGCAATCCGATCCCTATCCATGCCTGCCTGGAGATCACCGGTTTGTATTCGCGGCACGGCGACAGGGATTCAATTTTACCCATGACTTTTTCAGCAAAGTCTTTTGAGGGTATTTCCTTCCCGGTATTATCAAACACTTCCCGTATTTGACGGTCCATTATGGACTCCCGGTCTTCAGCAAACATCATGGTCAGAGTTATTATTAAATATATACATTTTCAAATTCTTTACTGAGCACCCCATGCAGTTTCTTTCTGGCCCGGTACAACCTGATCTTAACATTAGAGGCCGTCAGGGATGTAATCCGTGCAATTTCCTCAACCGGATGATCTTCATAGTAATACAACATAACGATGATCCTGTCTGATTCAGGAAGACCGGCCAGGGCCTTGATCACGAGTCTTTTACGCTTCTCCTGACTGTTCCATGTTTCATCATCTCCTATCAGCACGTCTTCATTATTTGCCATCTTGAAATCTTCGAAAGAAACGGTTTTAAGTTTTCTTCTCCGGCGTCTTGATATGCATTCGTTATAAACGATCCGGTACAACCAGGTTGAGAATTTCGCTTTATGCTTATATTTTGGTAACGACTGAAACGCTTTGACAAATGCATCCTGGGCGGCTTCCTCTGCCTCTTCCCGTACATTCATAATGCTTACGGCCAGGGTATATACCATTTCCTTATATTTCTCCACCAAAAA
>CAYOFK010000229.1:0-2986 GCA_964403185.1 uncultured Rikenellaceae bacterium
GGCTTTCCACGATTACGAGATCCTGGATAAATATGTGGCAGGCTTGCAGCTTCAAGGCACTGAGATTAAATCCATCCGGATGGGTAAAGTGAGTCTGGTCGAATCATATTGTATATTTGAAAACAAAGAGCTTTATGTCAGGGGAATGCAGATAGCAGACTATGTCTGGGGAAGTTATAACAAACACATTCCGGGTCGTGACAGGAAATTACTGTTAAATCGCCATGAACTGAAAAAGCTCCAGCGCAAGGTCAGGGAGAGTGGTCTCACCATTATGGCCCTGAGAATTTTTCTTTCTGATTCGGGATATGCCAAGCTCGAAATTGGCCTGGCAAAAGGAAAAAAAGAATATGATAAACGGGAAACCATCAAACGCAAGGACACCCAGCGCCAGATGGAACGGCTTCAGAGAATTAAATAGTGTCTGTCCATAAAGTCCGCTATCTGCGTTACGCTTGCCCTCTAAATAGTACCTGCAGAAAAAAGGCACTCTACTGGGAAAAGAAGAATTCATTGAACTGCCTCAATTCCTCAAGATCCAGCTCTATCTCGAAATCAAAGTACAGATCAACAGTTTTAAGCAACTCTTCAAATGAGATGTTACCATCATTGTTCTCATCAAGGGCAATAAACCGCTCCGGGATTTCAGATGCTGATGGCAGCCTGTAATCACTCATGATCATCTCCATGTAGGTCGCTACATCTTCGCGTTGCATTGCGTTGTTGCGTTGCTCCATCCGCGTCAGAAAGTCTTCGTCCGTGACTGTTTCTCCATCATCATTTACCCATGCCCCGGGAGCACTGCTTTTTTCCCTGTCCATGTAATCGGGAACCCCATCAAGGTCTGCATCCAATGGACAACCCAGTGTATCTACCTCTACACCAAACGGTGTGCCTGGACAACGGTCTGATACATCAAGTACAAAATCACCATCTTCATCGTCAAAAAATAAAGGATCAAATTCCACATCGGCATACAGGAGATCCACGGTCCTTGTGGACGGGTCGGAAAACATGTCGAAATGCAAAGTAAGATGGGAAAAGATAAAACTGTCGTTCCCCTTTGCCCCCTGTATGCTGGTCCCTTCATATGCCACATTATCCAGCACATCGGTAAGCGCATAATGATAGGACATCCCAAGGCTGAAAAATGCACGGCTGTCGATCCTGAAGTGCAGCCCCAATCCCAATGGAATCCCAAGGGTTCTCTGGTTGTAGCTACCCAACCCGAATTCTTCGCGTTCCCTCAGCCGGAGATCCGTTTCATACAAATAATCACGATAAATCACATTGGACAGTCCGGGGTTCCCTTCATCCAGATCCCGGATGGTACCATCAGACCAATAGTGGTAAGTCATGTCATTGACATCCCGCAGATCTCCCTTGGCACTGAAATTCAAATTTTCAATACCAAGTGACAGATAGGGTCTTATGAGCGAGGTTGACGGAATAAAATGGCCAAACCTGTATTCCACGTTCATTCCGATGGAATAGAGCCCCGTTTCAAAATTAAGGTTCCTTGATACATCCGAGTGGGAATACTCATTGCCGTTCAGGCTACCCACCATGAAATTAAAATTGGCAACGAAATGCTGTTTCTTATCCACAAAGGTAGCCACATTCACTTTCCCTGCCTGATGCCCAACAACCGGACTATTTGTACTGTTCTTCACATCCCCGTGAAAGGTCAGCACGCCGAATGAAAAGGATATCACCGGCTTATACACCGGATTCTCAACCGTATCGATCCGCTGTAAGAGCGAATCATAGTCAATTTCCTGGCCCCGGATCAATAACGGGGTCATGAAAATGATCAGAAACAAGAGTCTGTATGGATTCGATGGATGCACCGGCACCGGATAAATAATTAGTAATTCACTATCGTCTGGCTGAGTTTACCGGAATCCGCCGGCCGTCTCTGTAAGCTACCACGAAGGATCCGTCCACCAATGCCAATTTCTCAATACGGTTCCTGTACGCATCAGCCTGGCCATAGGTTGTAAACGAACCGGCACTGTACTTGTAGAAACCCTCGTGCTGTTCAACCAGCACTTCCTGATCGACCCCTCCGTTCCGGAAATGGGTGCGGGCATCAAATGCATTCTTTGTGGCTGCTACCTGAACCCTGAAATAAACCCCGACACCGGCCGACAGTACCTTTGTATTTACAATGGTTTTATCTGAGGAGCCGCCAGGTTTAACAACAGGTGGTTTTGGATCCGGCTTTTTAACAGTGGTCTGCTGAACCACCGGAATCTTTCCGGTCATTAACAAATTTGATTTCTGGTACTGGTCCAGGTTATCGAAATTTATATCAAGTTCTTTGACCTCGTCCAACTGGTTTTTATTACCCGTAGTGTGGGTGAGTAAACCCTCAATAACCATGTCACCCTGTGCCCGGTTCTCAAGGGGAACCAATTTATATTCCAGCTCAAACACCGGATCCTCAGGAAGACTCATCCATATGAATTTTACGATGGACGGTGCCAGTGAAGCAATGCCATTGTGAGAATTTATTTCTTCAAATACGTACCCGGAAGGTATGGATTCCTCAATCTTCAGATACTTGCTTCCAAGGGGAGTATTCACAAGGAGGCGGATCAAATATTCTCCCGAATTTAACAGGACCGGTTTCTGCCGGATCACCCTCGCGTAGGGTTCCTTTTCTGTTGTAACGGGACCCGGCTCCGCGCCTGCTTTAAAAAATTTAATATCCACTATCCGGGCAGGGTCTATGGACGAACTGGGAATAATTGATATCTCACCGGATTTCTCAAAATTCAGGAATTTGCGTTCGTCTTCCACCACAAATGCAAACACACCACCCAAAATAAAGGATCCCTTCAGTCTTTCATCCACCTTTATATTGTAAGATACTTTCACCTCATCCACATTGGGCAACTTGAGCCAGATAATGCGAATCCTCTGATTATCAAAGCTAAAATCGGCATTGGGGGAACTTACATTGGTGGCACTCAGCCCCAGG
>CAYOFK010000230.1:0-2884 GCA_964403185.1 uncultured Rikenellaceae bacterium
CAACTGAGCTAATGCCCCCTTTTAAAATGGTCCGATTGATACATGGGGTAAAACAGAGGGCAAAATTAACAAAAAATCCAAATCAAAAGAAAATGATGACAGTTTTTGATTTTCCCCGGATAACAATGATTAAAAAACAGTTTTATGGACTGATTTTTGCAGCATTAAAAGTATATGTAACTGTGGCTTTAATGAGGTATTTTAATGAATCGGATTTGCAAAATTTGATTTTTACTCAGGAAATCCTTATTTTTAGTCCCTAAACTTAATAAAAATGGAACTCAAGAAATCCGATCAAGCAAATCTTGAAAAAAGAAAAAGCATTTTCTTTCAGCTTGGGCTGGTAATTGCATTATCACTCATGCTTATTGCCTTTGAATGGACCAGTGGAGGCCTGTCAAATAATGAATTTGATCTGAGGGACATGGAGCAGGTTGAAGAAGAGATAATCCCCATTACACGACAGGATCAACCAGAACCTCCGAAACCACCTGAACCGCCTAAGGTCACTGAAGTATTGAATATTGTTGATGACGATGTGGAAATTGATGATGAACTTCAGCTTGAAGATTTTGAAGTGGATCAAAATACAGAAATTGAGATTATGGAATACGTTGAGGAAGAGGAGGAAGAGGATGCTGAGATCTTCTTTATCGTTGAAGACATGCCCAGTTTCCAGGGGAAAGGACAAAATGGCTTCAGAGCTTATATTTTTCAAAACCTGAAATATCCTGAAATTGCCGCTGAAAATGGTATCGCCGGCAAAGTGTATGTGAAATTTGTTGTTGAAGCCAATGGATCCGTAACCAATGTAGAGCTTGTACGTGGTGTCGATCCGGCCCTGGATGCCGAAGCCATCAGGGTGGTTAAGTCTTCCCCAAAGTGGTCTCCGGGAAAACAAAGAGGGAAACCGGTAAGGGTATCCTTTACCTTTCCGATAAGCTTTGTCCTGCAGTAGGTTCAAAAGAAAATTTTAAGCCCTGACACAAACGTCAGGGTTTTTTTTTGAGTAATTCGTTTCAATATTTTTATCTTTAACCTGTCATTTCAAATAATTTAAACCATGAAACGAGTCCTCTACATTATTTTTTCGGTTCTGATTCTAACAGGTTGTGGCTCCTCTAAAAAGCAACTTGTTAAGGGAAACTATGATGCTGCTATCCAGAAATCGGCAAAGAAGCTTATGAAAAATCCCAACAGTGAAAAAGATATTGAAGTACTTGACAGGTCATATAAACTGGCCAACGAACGAGACCTGGAGCGGCTTAAATACTTAAAACTTGAGGGTAAGTCGGAAAGCTGGGACGAAATCGTTCAATTGTACGAACGGCTGAAACGCCGTCAGCAAATAGTGCGTCCCGTTCTGCCACTGGAGCTGAATGGCCAGACCATCAATTACTCTTTTACGGATTACGACAGGGAAATAATTGATGCCAAACATAATGCGGCAAAATTTTTCTTTGCACACGGGCAAAAACTGATGGCAGCTAATGATAAAGAATCATACAGACAGGCCTATTATGAATTTATAAAAGTTAAGGAATACTGGGGCGACTTCGAAAACATCAATACCCTTTTATCCGAATCCAGATATCTTGGAATGAGCAGGGCTCTGATATCGGTTGAAAACCAGACACACCTGAAATTGTCTGAACAGTTTAAAAAAGAACTTCTTGCTATAAACCCGCAGGATATGGGCACCGATTGGGTGGAATACTATGCCAGTGATTTGGATAAGGATGTACAGTACGATTACCATATTAAGATCAACCTGAAAATTATTGCTGTCTCACCTGAAGGTGTTAAAGAAACGGACCGTATGGTCAGGAAGAAAGTGGAAGATGGGTTTGATTATGTGCTTGATGCCAATGGGAATGTGATGAAGGATACTGCAGGAAATGATTTCAAGATTAAAAAGTACAAAGAATTGTCATGCACAGTTATTGAAACTGCACAAAATAAAGCCACCCACATTGAAGGGGATGTTGAGATCTATACAATGAATCCCCTGAAGTTGTTACGTAAAGATCCTATTGGGGCGGACAGCTATTTTGAACATTTTTCCGCCAGGGCCGTTGGCGATCAGAAAGCCCTGGGGCCTGAGGACATGGAAAAAGTCAAAAGCGAACCTCTGCCTTTTCCAACCGATGTTGAAATGATCATGCGAACCAGTGAATCCCTGAAAATGGCCATAAGGGGGATCATGCAGCGGAACCGGAGATATATAAATTAGGTCCCGGCCATTCCGGATACTTTAAAATGATACAGGTCTTTGTGCCTCTGAAAGGAAATGATTGAAAAAGGTAACGATGTTGTTGAGAATCCTGAGGCGGTTCTGGTGGGCCTGGTGACGGCTGACCGCCGGGTGGCTGAAGTGGAGGAATATCTCATGGAGTTGCAGTTTCTCGCTGAAACAGCCGGTGTTTCAGCGGTGAAATGCTTCATCCAAAAACTTGAACAACCCCATCCAAAGTATTTTGTCGGCAGTGGAAAACTCGCAGAGATCGGGGCCTTCGTTAAGGAAAAAAACATTGATCTGGTGATCTTTGATGACGAATTGTCGCCCAGCCAATTGCGTAATATCGATAAGCAATTGCAACTCCGGGTTTTGGACCGGACAAATCTTATTCTTGATATTTTTGCCGGAAGGGCTAAAACAGCACATGCCAAAGTTCAGGTGGAATTGGCTCAGTACCAGTACCTGCTGCCACGCCTTACCCGTATGTGGACTCATCTCGAGCGTCAACGGGGAGGAATAGGACTGCGGGGTCCGGGAGAAACAGAAATTGAAACAGACCGCAGGATCATCAGGGACAAAATCTCAAGGCTGTCAGAGCAGCTTAAAAAATTCGATAAACAAAAGATCATCCAAAGAAAAAACAGG
>CAYOFK010000231.1:0-2829 GCA_964403185.1 uncultured Rikenellaceae bacterium
AAAGATTCCGTATCAAGTACGGAATGATGCCATTAGGTTGCTTTTGAGACAGCCCTCTGCCCACCTTCCCCCGCTTAATCCGCATATTCCAAATTATCTGCACTTTTTCTAACTTTATAGAAAATTTAATGCCCAACTCCATGATTCATGACCTGGTATTGAAGAATCGCAGTTTCCGGCGGTTTTATGAAAGCGAACCTGTGCCGGAAAAACTTCTGGTGGAACTCATCGATACGGCCCGGTTTTGCTCCTCAGGCCGCAATGCCCAACCTTTAAGGTATTTGATTTCCAGTGCATCCGGCGGGAATGGAAAAATCTTCCCCCACCTGCGGTGGGCTGGTTATTTAAAGGACTGGGACGGCCCCGGAACCGGTGAAAAGCCTGCTGCCTATATTGTGGTTTGTCACGATACAAACCTGCAGGGCACCATCGAATGCGATGCCGGGATCGCCATTCAAAGCATTCTGTTCGGACTGGTGGAGAAAGGTTTTGGTGCCTGCATCATCGGTTCTATCGACAAACCCGCATTAAAAAATGCCCTTAAACTTGACACATATCTGGATATCCTGTATGTGCTGGCCATTGGCAAACCAAAGGAAACCGTGGTACTGGAGGAGATGGATCCCTCCGGGGATATCAAATACTGGCGCGACAAAAATGGCATACACCACGTTCCCAAACGTCCCCTTTCAGAAATTTTAATATTTGGCAGACACTAAATTCTCCTCCTATCAAGGAGGGGGAGGTGGTTAATACCGCCAATCATCTGATTCATTGGTCGTCCCGGCAAACACCATCCGTTCTTTGGAAAGCCGTTCTTTGGAAAGCCGCTAAGCGCTTTCAAAGCGCTAAGCGGCTTGGACCCTGGCAACCCGGGCTGACGGATCAGGGTTGCTGCAGAACGCCAAACAGGAAGATGGTCATACTGAAACCTGGCCTGCGCAGCAGGGCAGGGGTTCAGCATCTCACAAAAATTTCACAAATAATTAATTCCTGGTTTTTGAATTTTGGAAATTGAGAAATCATTCCTTCCCTCGCCCTGTCAACCGAAGCTTAGGCGCAGGTTGGCCCCCTAAACCCCATTTTACTCTCTTCCCTGGCGCATCATCTTATCCCAACATTCACTACTTTCGTAACTTTAAAACAAGGCAATGAACCAACGGATCATGAAGCTGGCCATACCCAGCATTATCAGCAATATCTCCATACCATTGCTGGGGATGGTGGACCTGGCCCTTGTGGGACACCTGGAAGATATCCGGTATATTGGAGCCGTAGCGCTGGGCACCATGATCTTTAACTTTATATACTGGGGATTCGGTTTTCTCAGAATGGGCACCAGCGGTTTTACTGCACAGGCCTATGGTTCCAGAGATCTGAAGGAAAGCACCCTCATCCTGTCCCGGTCTGTACTCGTGGGCCTTACGGGCGGACTGTTGATGATCTTTCTGCAAAAGCCCATAGGTTTGCTGAGTTTCTTGATGGTGCAGGGGAGCGAAAAAGTTGAATTCCTGGCGCAACAGTATTTTTATATCCGCATCTGGGCCGCACCTGCCACCATTGGCTTGTACTCGCTCACAGGGTGGTTTATCGGGATGCAGAATACACGTTTTCCAATGATCATCACGGTCTTTGTAAATGTGCTGAATCTTGGTTTCAATTTCCTCTTCGTTCTTGCTTTCGATATGAAATCGGACGGGGTGGCCCTGGGGACGGTTCTGGCCCAGTATTCGGGACTGATCCTGGGCATATTCCTGTATTGGAAGTATTACCGGAAACTCAATAAACACTGGTCCTGGGAGGGAATGATGGACCGCAGCGCTTTCATCAAATTCCTGAGAGTGAATAAGGACATCCTGATCCGCACCATGTTCCTGATTTTCGCTTTTTCATTTTTCACGGCCGTCTCTGCAAAGGCCGGCGATAATTTTCTGGCGATCAACACGCTTCTGCTGCAATATTTTATGTTTTTTTCATACCTGATCGATGGGTTTGCTTATGCGGCAGAAGCACTGGTAGGCAGGTTTATGGGTTCTGGCAATCCTGCGCAGTTAAAAAAGACCATAAGGTTGTTGTTCCTCTGGGGGGGACTCACCAGCATTCCGTTTTCCTTAACATATATTGCCGGGGGACGTGCCATCCTTGGATTGCTTACCAACAACCAGGAACTCATCGCACTGTCTGGCGAATACATGATCTATATATACCTGATCCCCATTATTACATTCCCGGCCTTTCTGCTCGATGGGATCTATATCGGGGCAACGGCTTCCGCAGGCATGCGGAATACCATGGCGGTGTCCACCCTGGTTTTTTACCTGCCGGTATATTATCTGCTGGTCGGACCGCTGGGGAACCACGGCCTCTGGCTGGCCTTTATGAGTTATATGATCAGCAGGGGCGTCCTGATGGCATTGCGATTGAAAAAAGAAGTGTACGCCGGAATTTAATGCAAGCAGGCACAAAATTCTTCTCCCTGCCACAGACGGAATCTTCGCGTTAGCAACCGCTAAATTCTCCTCCTATCAAGGAGGGGGAGGTGGTTAAAGCCGCCAATCATCTGATTCATTGGTCGTCCCGGCAAACACCATCCGTTCTTTGGAAAGCCGTTCTTTGGAAAGCCGCTAAGCGCTTTCAAAGCGCTAAGCGGCTTGGACACACCCTGGCAACCCGGCCAACACAGTTTGTACGGGGGTTCAGGATCTGTCAAAGGATGCAATATCATCAATCGTTATGAAGATCTCTGAATACGGATGACTTATTAGTGTAATCGTGGCTTCAACCCTTTCCTCCCTCCACTACAAAAATATCCTTTCTAACCTGGGGCAG
>CAYOFK010000232.1:0-2798 GCA_964403185.1 uncultured Rikenellaceae bacterium
CGGGCATCGCAACAAGCAGGTTTTGGCGGAGATTTTGCCCGGTGCGGGGACGGTGTGATGGATTGCAAAATCTGTGACAAAACAGGAAGGGACCGGCATCACGGGTCCCCGTGATGCCCCGGGCGAGGGCCCGGGGCTATTACCTTCCGCCCCGGTTGGGGCTGGATGCAGCAAGCAATCAAACCCAGGTTCAATCCTTTGCAGTAGTGGGGTAAAACAACCGCGAAGTGGTTGCATGTGAATAAGGGGCTGTCTCAAAAGCAACCTAATGGCATCATTCCGTACTTGATACGGAATCTTTGTAATGTGAAAATCAGGCTCTTATGGATTCCTGCTTTCGCAGGAATGATATGTAATCTGACTTTTGAGACAGCCCCACACATCCTCCAGAGTAAACCCTCTAAACAACTAAACCTCCTAAAACCTCAGTTCCATTCAAAACCATTCGTACATTCGTGGCTTTCCTTCACTTATGGATCTGCTAACCCAATGATCCCACTGTCTTTTCAACCTCTTTAAGAATTTCAGCTGATTTAACCAGTTCCTTCATAGCAGTATGGTCGGGGTACAGGGGTCTGTCAATATCAAGAAATTCAACATATTTCCGGACCACTTCTTTAGCTTTTGTTACTCCTGTTCCGAAGTTATAATCCCTAAAATCCAGAGCCTGGGCGGCTGCCATAAGTTCTATTCCCAGGATACCAAAAGCATTATCCAATATCTGGAAATTCTTGATTGCGGTATTCATACCCATGGATACGAAATCTTCCTGATCGGCTGCGGCCGGGATGCTCTGGATGGATGCAGGGGCTGACAGGATGCGTTGTTCAACAATTTGCATATCGGCAGTGTATTGACTGAGCATTAAACCAGAAAACATGCCGGCTCCTTTGGTCAGGAATGCCGGCAAACCAGCGCTCAATGCCGGATTGTTCAATCTGTTCAAACGGCGTTCTGACATCACACTTACCATAGTAATGGCCATTCCTGCCATATCCATTGGAAGGGCTACAGGTGTGCCCTGGAAATTTGCTCCGGAAAGTTGCATATTTTCATCAGGGAAAAATACGGGATTATCACCCACGCCATTCAATTCAATTTCCACCTGTTGCCGGGCATAGGCAAGGGCATCGTGTGCAGCGCCAATAACCTGAGGTGTGGAACGCATGGAGTATGCATCCTGGACCTTGCACCGGACCTTGCCGATCTTGAGGTCTCCCCCTTCCACGAGTTTATTAATTGCTTTGGCACTCCGGACCGCGCCCTTAAAGCCACGGATTTCGTGCAGTCTGGCATTGTAAGGACCCAGGTTTGCTTTTAAAGCCTCAAGCGACATGGCCGCTGCGATCTCTGCTTGTTTAAGCCAGATATTTGCATCATACAGAAAAATGGCACTCATGGCAGTCAACAGATTGGATCCATTGATTGTGGCCAGTCCGTCGCGGGCTTCCAGTCCCGCCACCGGAATGCCGGCCCGGTTCAGCGCCTCTTTCCCTTCAAGTAATTCTCCTTTGTAATAGGCCTGGCCTTCTCCCAGGAGCAACAGTGCTATCTGAGACATGGGTGCCAGATCTCCGCTGGCTCCAACAGATCCTTTTTGACAGACAAAAGGGGTCACTCCTTTATTCAACATATCCACCAGGGTGCGGGTAATTTCCAGACGGCAACCGGAATTTCCATGTGCATGCACATTGATCCGGCCCAACATGGCTGCCCTCACGTATTCAAGGGGTGCAGGATCGCCGATGCCTGCCGCATGGTTATAAACAAGATATTTTTGAAAGTCCCTGACCTGCTCATCTTTAAGAACTACTTCAGAGAATTCACCAATACCCGTATTCACCCCATACATGATCTCATGGGCATCAATTTTTTTCTCAAGCATGGCCCGGCATTTTATTATTCCGGATACGGCATCTGGGTGCAGTTCAACAGGCTGATTGTTCCGGGCTACAGCGACCACGTCTTCAACGCTCATTCCCGAGCCCGTAATTATATATTTCATGAATTTTACTTTTAGCTGTTCATTCGACTTCCCAGACCATCCCAACCGGATGAAATGAGCCATTAAAAGTATCCAATTCCCATGGGGAAAAGCCTGACAGAACTCAGGATTCAGAAATGAATTCAATCAATTCATTGAGATCCAGGATTTTCTGTTCTCCGGAAGCCATGATCTTAAGTGTAAGTTTATGGGTTTGCATTTCGGTTGATCCTATGAGTGCAACAAAGGGGATGTTTTTGGCATGGGCATAACTTAATTGTTTTTTTATCCTTACCTGATCGGGATATAATTCTGCACTAATGCCGGATTTCCTGACTTTTTCAAGCAATTTCAAACAATATTTCTCTTCTGTTTTCCCAAAATTTACAAACATTATTCTGGTGGATGATTTCGCAAGGTCACTGAAACGGTCTGTTTGTTTCAGCACATCATAGATCCGGTCGGCTCCAAAAGACACCCCCACGCCTGAAACATCCTTTAGTCCAAACACCCCTGTGAGGTCATCATAACGGCCACCCCCGCACAGGCTGCCCATTTTAACATTTTCAGCCACCACTTCAAAAATGGCTCCGGTATAATAATTCAATCCTCTTGTCAATGACAGGTCAAAAATAATTTCTGATCGTATTTCCAGTTCATCAAGATACTCCATGACGGTTTCAATCTCGGCCACTCCCTGCAATCCTGCGGGTGTGTCTTTCAGCAGTGAACCAAGGAATTCAAGTTTGCCTTTTATGCCTGACTCCAGTTCGAGATACTGTTTCAGTTTTCCCAAACCTTCTGCAGAGACACC
>CAYOFK010000233.1:0-2744 GCA_964403185.1 uncultured Rikenellaceae bacterium
GTGTATAGTGAGGAAAATCTCAGACCTGGATTTGAAGACAGTCTGAACAGTTTCTACGAATACAAACTCAATGCTCCAGTCCCGGTGGATGGGGTGTTTTATGTGGGCTGGCAACAAACCAATAATGAATTTCTGAATGTAGGCTATGATCTAAACCGGAATTCAAGTAACCGTCTTTTCTACCGCAATGGAGGGATCTGGTATAATACACAGGCCCAGGGAGCGCTGATGATACGTCCGGCCACCGGCACCAGGATATTAACCTCTGATCCGCCTCTGTCCATTCCATCTGAATTTACCATGTATCCAAATCCGGCACGCAATGGATTCAGATTGGATTTTACAGACATTTCCGGCACCTGGGTCGTACGGATATTTAATATTCACGGGGAACAGTTAAAAACAGTCCACAACCCGGATTGGATTGATATTTCTAACTTTGTTCCCGGTATGTACATTATTGAACTGGACACCGGTGGCAGAAAATACAGGAAAAAATTACTAAAACTGTCCCCATAGCTCAAAACCCCGGATGGAGGATCCAAAAAATCAACAGGAACTTTATGAACATTTCCGGCTTGTAGTGGATAAAGGCCAGAATCCACTCAGGATCGACCGCTTCCTTGTAAACAGGCTGGAGCATGCTTCAAGGACGCGGATCCAGAACGCAGCCGCTGCCGGAAATATCCTGGTTAACCGGATGCCTGTAAAAGCAAATTATAAAGTCAGGCCCCGCGATGTCATTTCAATTGTGCTGACACAACCTCCGCGTGAGTCAGAGATCATCCCCGAGGATATTCCACTCAAAATTGTATTTGAGGATGATGATTTACTGGTGCTGCTGAAAGATGCAGGGATGATCGTTCATCCGGGACATGGGAACCTGACAGGTACATTGGTCAATGCCCTGACCTGGCATTTTCAGAATCTCCCCTCGTTTAAGGACGGTGTGATGCGACCGGGGCTGGTTCACAGGATTGATAAAAACACATCGGGCCTGATGGTTGTTGCAAAAAATGACCTGACGCTTAACAAACTTGCAAAGCAATTTTTTGACCATTCCGTAGATCGCAGGTACCAGGCTCTTGTATGGGGCATCCCCGATCAGGAAGGGACCATTGCCGGGAACATCGGAAGAAATCCAAAAGATCGTACCAAAATGACTGTGTTAAAGGATTCTGAAACAGGGAAGCATGCCATTACACATTTCAAACGGCTGCAGGATTTCAGCTATATTTCCCTGGTGGAATGCAAACTGGAAACGGGACGCACCCATCAGATCAGGGTTCATTTTAAACATATTGGACACCCATTGTTCAATGACAGTACCTATGGTGGAGACCAGATCCTTCGTGGAACCACATTCAGCAAATACAGGCAGTTTGTTATGAATTGTTTTAAACTTTTGCCACGGCAGGCATTACACGCGAAAACCCTTGGATTTATTCATCCGGGGACCGGAGAACGATTGCTGTTTGATTCAGAACTGCCGGCCGATATGCGGGAAGTGATCAAAAAATGGGAAAAGTATGTCTCAGGCCGCCCTCCTGAACAGGATTATTGATAAATAAATTGTGGGAGTGCTTAGATATCTGAGCTTTTAGTTTTTTTTGTGATTCTCTTTCTCTAAATTTGCTGCCCTGTTAGTAACCCTTAAACTATTATCAATGAAAAAGTTATTTATCCTTGTAACACTGGCTGTAGTAGCCGCATCCTGCAGTTCCGATAAAGGTTACATCATTACCGGTGAATTGAGTGACCTGCCGGAAGGTACAGTGTACCTGAAGATCAGGAAAGCCGGTGAGTGGATCAATGTTGATTCTTCGGATGTGACTGAAGGAAAGTTCTCGATGGAGGGATCTGTTGAAGTCCCCGAAATGTATTACTTTATGGTTGACGGGAAAAGAGGTTCCGCCGCTTTTTTCCTGGAAAATTCTGAAATTACAATCACCGGTTATGCCGATACTCTTTACAAAGTTGAAATATCAGGTTCATCGGTTCAGGATGAGTACAAGGCTTTTAGTGAAGGAAATGAAGCATTCTGGGACGACTTCCGTAAGTTTTATACAGGAATAAAAGATGCCAAGTCTGCCGGGGATGTTGAACTTGAGAAACAACTTCAGTCCCAATATGATTCAGTCAGTGAACTCTACGAGTCATACCAACTGGATTTTGTTAAAAACAATCCCGGTTCATTTGTTGCCCCTACGGTTCTAAGGGGTCTTACCTATGAAATGGAAGGCGCTGAAATTGCTGAATACCTGGATGGATTTAGTAAGGATGTAAAAGAAACAAGCCTTGTAAAAGATCTGTACGAAAGAGTTGAAGTGTTAAAAAAAGTGGCCATTGGCATGCCTGCGCCGGATTTTACCATGAACGATACGTCCGGAGCCCCGGTTACTCTCTCATCTCATTTTGGTAAAGTTTTGTTAGTCGATTTCTGGGCAGCCTGGTGCGGTCCCTGCCGTGCCGAGAATCCAAATGTGGTTGCCGCTTACAGAAAGTATAAGGACAGGGGATTTGATGTGTTTGGTGTTTCGCTCGACCGCACAAGGGAAGACTGGATAAAGGCCATTCACGATGACACACTTACCTGGACCCATGTTTCGGATTTGAAATACTGGAGCAATGAAGCGGCTAAATTATATGGTGTAAATGCCATACCCGGAAACTTCCTTCTGGATGCTGAAGGAAAGATCCTGGCAAGAAATGTGCGCGGAGAGGAATTGCATGAAAAATTAGCC
>CAYOFK010000234.1:0-2728 GCA_964403185.1 uncultured Rikenellaceae bacterium
TCATAATGCTTACGGCCAGGGTATATACCATTTCCTTATATTTCTCCACCAAAAAAGCAAATGCACCGGTATTACCAGACAGAACCTTGTCGATATGATACAAATCGTCTTCCTGAATCATCACATGTATGACGCAACCTTCCAAACCAGGTTACAATTTAGTTATTAATTTTGCATTTATTCCCCCAAATCATACCCAAGTGATATGAGCCGGGGGCTGTAATCACAACAATCCGCCGGACAACTCATCCAACAATAAAAGGCAATAAGTAAAACTTTGTAACCATTCACAAAAACATACGTCAAAAAGGCAAATCAATCTATTTTTCACAAAAAACTTTATCAATTATGGAAGACGCAGTAATAGTACTAATAATCTTTGGAGTGATCTTCGGGATCTCTTATGTGTATTTCACTACCCGGAATAAGGAACGGCTCGCCCTTATTGAAAAGGGTGCCGGTGCCGATGCCAAGCTCTTTAGTACCGGGAAAAAAATTGTATGGAGAACATTGGCTCTCCAGTTCGGAATGTTTTTAATTGGCATTTCCCTGGGAGTGATCATTGCAGCCATTCTTGTGGCCACAACCTCCATTGATGAAGAAATAGCCTATCCGTCCATGATCTTCATGTTCGCCGGCATCAGTCTCGTGCTGTTCTATTTTCTGATTAAGAAGTTGGAAAACTGAGAAAACCAGTAAACCTGCAGACGGGCCACTTAAGAATCATCAACTTGCAGGGAGGGCGGGACCTGTTCGGGTCTCTGCCCGGTTTTCCATCCGGCATAATACATGATCCATTTCCCGGAAACTTACTGAATTTGAGTTGAAACTGCTTCAGGATCCTTCCGCCCCGGATTTTGACGGCTTTGGAAAAGTATGGAACAGCATTGCAAAAAACAATGAAGGTTTACTAAGACCTTAAATTGATTTGATCCCGGATTCCTCCAGTAAGCGGTGCAATTTCCCCTTTACAGACTCCTCCAGGGGCAATAATGGTGAGCGGGCAGGACCGCCATACAGTCCAAGGATGTCCATGGCTGCCTTCAGGGCGGCAACACCATACCGGCGTGTTATAAAGGTGTTCAGCCTGACGATCTCCTGTTGCAGCCTAAGTGCTTCAACCGCATTTTTGTTATTACCGAGCTTGTAAAGATCAACACACTTCTGTGGTGCGATGTTGGCAAAAGCCAGGATCCCTCCTCTGGCCCCCAGGGTGAGAGCCGGATACAGGAATCCGGCGGATCCGCAGAGTACTGTAAAATCAGTCCCGGCATTCCCCGTTATTTCGGCCATTTTAACCAGGTTCCCGCCTGAATCTTTCAAACCAATGATGTTGGAATGCCGGGAAAGCCGGCAAATGAGTTCCGCATCCATATCAATGCCTGTAGCCGCCGGCATGTTATAGATCAGAATGGGGACTTTTGCACTGTCAGCCACTTTTTGATAATGATTGTACAGTGCCTCACCGTTCATCCGGCCCTTGTAATAGAATGGATTTAATACCAGAACCGCATCCACGCCAATAATGGAGGCTTCCCTGGTCAGGTCAATGGTCGCTTTGGTTGATTGGCACCCCGTACCGGCAAGCATGACCCTGTCCCCGGGTATCATATTCCTGGCGATATCCAGGACTTTCAGTTTTTCCCCGGCAGACAAACTGGCAGCTTCACCGTTGGATCCCAGCAGGAGAAAACCTGCAAGAGGGTAATTGAGGTAGGCCTGTAAATTACGCTTCAGTTTTTCCGGGGCGAGACTTTCATCAGGATGAAAGCAGGTGGTAACAGGCGGAATGATGCCGCTGAGTTCAATCATGGTATTTTGTATTAAAGTTAACGAAATTAGCCACGAATGCGCTAAATAGCAATAAATCCACGCAGGAACCAGCTTGCCAGGGTTCAGCCGCTTAGCGCTTTTAAAGCGCTTAGCGGCTTTCCAAGGATGTGTTCACACGCATGCCGGTCCGTATTTGAATCTGTGCCCTGCACAAATATTCCTTACGGACCAGTATTTTTGACATCCGGTATGGGCTGTCTCAAAAGTCCCTAATAAATATAACCGGACAAACATCCAGTGGATGTTTGGGCCAGGTCATGAGAGGAACACAGACCTGCCCGTCCGGCCTTGCTCTGCCGAAGCGGCTACGCGAAGGCGCAGCAGGCAGGAAAGACTCAAAGTTCACAGAGGACTAGCTGCCAGCCAGTTATCTTTCCATGATCTCTGTGGTAAAATACACTTTTAAGACTGGTCTTACATGTTTCATTATTTCATCCCGCAGGGATTGAAAGAAAATAGACAGGCATTTTAATGCCTGGATATGTGGCCGGAAATGAATGCATCCCGTAGGGATAGAATGGAGATAAGCATCCGGCCGCCATAATCATAACAATGAGAAAAGTTGAAAATTAATTAATGCAAATCCCAAATAAATTGCCATTTCGTAAGTGATAACCAGGGGTACTGGTATTACAATAAACTATTGGCATATAATATGGATAGTTTTTCTTATTTTTAACCTTTCTAAAGAAGAGCATCGTAACCCAATAATCAAATAATTATGAGGAAATTATCATTCATATTTGTCCTGGTCAGTTTCTTTTTCACTGCAAAAGGTCAGGATCTGTCAGAACTTTTCAGGCGCGTTGATAAAAGCGTTGTGGTTATAAATGTAGTTGAAAATATCTCGGCAGGCACGGGTGATCGCAGGCATACCGCTTCCATGCCAGGCCTG
>CAYOFK010000235.1:0-2605 GCA_964403185.1 uncultured Rikenellaceae bacterium
ACCAGAATCTCATGAAGGCTTGCCAACTGCCTGACATATTTTGAATACTTTTCTTTATCACCGGGGTCTGTCAGTTTAATCCGTTGGTGCAGAAAGTACTGACTGACGATCTCCTGCATTTTTTTTGCATGCTCTTCCTTGTTCATCACCCACCGCACCATCTGGTTGTAATCGGGATTTGCCGAAGTGGATAATTCATTGATCATTTTCATAGACTTCTCAATAGTGGCAATGTGCTCCTTAAGCATGGTGATTCTCACAGAATCACCATATATTCCACAGGGGATTTCACAGTGTCCATAACTTTTCTGGCTCACCAACAGGAGGCCAATTACAAGCAAAACAGGTGCAATACTCTTTTTCAACATGATGGTTTGATTTTACGTTAATTAATTTAGTTACATCCAATCGGATTAATTGTTTAAAATTAATCTAAATAAGGAAGTCTTCCAAATTCGTGATGTGTTTTCAGGGGAATTATTCAAAAAAACTAAATAATACTGCGCCGTATTTACGTTGTTCTTTGAAATGCGGATGCGCGGAAAAGTCCAGGTTTTTACTATGTTCAAGAATAAACCAACCGTTGTTTTTGAGGAGCCGGTACTCAAAAATAACATCCGGAAGATTCCGGGAATCCTTAAGGTCGAAGGGCGGATCAGCAAAGATCAGATCGTACTGGCGGCCGGGAAGGTTCCGGATGGACTTAAATACATCTGCCCGCATGGCCTTTATAAATCCCAGATCCATTTCCCGAATATGTTTAAGGATGTAGGTGTAGTGGATTCTGTCAATTTCAACAAGTTGGATCTGTGTGCATCCGCGGGAAGCAAATTCCAGACTGACACTGCCTGTTCCGGAAAACAGATCCAGGACCGATATGTCAGAAATGCTGAAATTATTCTCAATAATGTTGAACAAGCCTTCCCGGGCAAAGTCTGTTGTAGGCCTTGCACGCAGGCTTTTAGGGAGAGAGAGGCTTTTGCCCCTGAATGTTCCGCTTATGATACGCAAGAATATAGGTTTAGCAGGTTCAGAAAAGCGTGATCGGGTAATTTTTCAAACGTATAACTGTATGTATAATGCCTGTCCCGTTTTGCAAATTCAATTTTCTTAATATAACGGCGGAGGTTTTCATAAAAACTTGATTGACGGCTTATTTTTCCGGACAGAAAAACTGTGGTGTCCTCCACAGTCAGTGTCAACTGGTTAAAAACGTTGAGAACAAAATACATCAGATCATTCACATGCGTGTAGGGGAAACAATTGTACAAGGTTAAATTTTTGGCTCTGGTGACCGCAATATCAAAAATACCGCCATGAAGATTGACATACACCGAACTTTTCCGGGCTCCGTTTTTCTGGTTCAACAGGATGGAATTGAGAAACGGTATGGAATGGTGAAAACATTTCAGACCCGTAAACCGGTTATTAAATAATTCGAGGAGGCTGCCGGACACCGGATACAATGTCCATGCATCGGCGCGGTTGAGCAGGTTGTACCGGATCTCTTCATGCTCCTCAAGATTCAGGTTAAACTGGAAATAGTCTTTAAGGTGGTCTTTTTTAAACAAGGGTTCCGGTACCAGTGTTGACCTGTGGCCTGAGAATATCACGGCGGAACTTTTGTATTCCTGGCTCAGGAACTCATCGCTTGTTAATATGTTCCTGAACCAGTCATCATCTGCTTCCTGTTTCAAAGAATTTGGGTAGTTTTTCAGGGCGATGTATTTGTTTTGCAACGGATCAAGTATGCAAAAAGAAAGTCCATCCAGACCAGCCTGAATGGACATATGATAAGATTTTGCTGAATTTATATCAAAGGTTTCATCCAGAAATTCGAATTCAACCATATTGGTTATTTTATTCCCAGTTCCCGGCGTTATTGGTTGATGCCTCGAGTGAACCAACCTTCAGGCCTTTAAAGCCAACTATTTTTTCACGTTCAGCATTGTAATTGATTACTAACTGCCGATTCAGTCCGTGTAGGAGAATATCATTTAAAACGCTTGCTTCAAAAATCTGGACTTTAACTTTCGAGGCTGTAACCAGTTCGGTTGCACCCAGAAAGAATCTTGCAGTGTCACAAAAAGGAACAAAAGGGAGTGAATCAATATAATATCCGGAGGGAAAAATAGAATCAAGCACGCTGATATAATTTGTGTCCCTGATGATGATTCCCATCTCAAGGGCTTTGGCTTCAGTAACGCCCAGGTCAAGAAGACTGTCAGATATACTTCCGATAGCCTTGACGATGGAAAATGAATCTGATTTTACAAATTGAATCAGGGTATCAAAATTGCCGGAATATCTTCCAAATTTAACCTTATAGGCTTCCTGGGCCGTACGAATGTCTTTTAAATTCTGGATGGTGGCTTTTTCCCGTTTTGATACTTCCCGGTTAAACCGGATTGGCTCCTGAATACTTTCAAATAACATGTATGCTAAAACAAGCACAGCAACACCGAGAATTACCTGGATAACAGTTCTCATTTAGTTGGTTTTGGTTTTTGTATGAATGCAAAATTAAAATAAAATATTAAACAGATGAATCTAGTGTGGTAATTATTAAATTGTGTTACTAATATTTTATGATATTTTTTTCTTT
>CAYOFK010000236.1:0-2600 GCA_964403185.1 uncultured Rikenellaceae bacterium
TCAGGAACCCTGAAAGGGGTCAACCATTGTATGGCTTTTTTCCAACTGATGATCACAACACTGCCAGCCCGCCTGCCGCCAGGCAGGGATCTTCGAACTCCGGCAGCCTGTGCCGGAAATCCCTTTCTTCACAACTCTTCAACTTCTCATCTTCAAACCTGGAACATGAAACTTCAAACCTGTCAACTCTTATTAATTCATAATCATTCCAAAACAATTTCATAAAAGCATGATCTTCAATGACATACCCCCCCCACCCCGCGATTTTGCAGCATGTGATTACGCACTTTCAGCGCTTGAATATTGTGGCATTGCGTAACATAGGGCTGGCGCCCTATGCTGATAAATTGTGCACCTTTGGCGCTTCGCCCAATAAATCCCCAACTCACGGATTTTCACGGCGCGACGACCCCTTTGACCTTTTCCCCGCCTGCCATCCGGAAGGTTTTAACCATCTTATTGGCCAGGGTAAATTGTTTATGATAATACATGGATAAGTTACCGGTCTGGACCCAAACCCTTTAAAGAAACGGGCGAGATTCTCAATATTGGATCCTTCAAAATCAAAAATCAGTTCCTTGTTGGAATAAGACCTGATAAGATCCCTGATGAGTTGAAACATGGCTCCGGAATTCCTTCCTTCAGGGGAGGAAGCGGCAAAATGGTAAATGATCCGGCCAGGTGATCTCATTAAAAAAGCTCCTGCAAGCAACATTCCATTTGCAGATCTGACCATCCAGACCTCACCGAGTTCTCTGTTAAGACATTCCTGCATCAGAGTCTCCAACCTCGAATAATCACTCTCACCAAGGCGTTTTATGAATTTCCCCTGATTACCCCTGAACAGATGAATAAGTGCCTGGTAATCACCACCGGTTCTGTTAATAACATTCTCCTTTTCAGCCTTGCTCAGACTCCGCCTGCAATTAACCGTAAAGCCCTTCTCAAGGATCTCATAGGGTGGTAACAGATCCAGGTGATAGGTAATACCGGGTTTAAAGCTGCGAGCATGAAATCCTTCACAATTGGATTCATTTAAACAGAGTTGTTTGTATTTAAACCGGGACGGAAGACGGTCCAGGAATGCGACCGGATTGTGTTTCCGGGAACCGGACTTTGAAAAAAGGCCGAGTTGCTGGGTGAAAAAAGGTTGGTATATGTAATAAACAGTATATTTTTTTTCCCATGTAACCGGAAACACCGCTTCATAATCTCCTGCCACAAGAGCATCCCATCCGGGACATACAATATTTAAATACCATGCAAAGGCATAGATCATGGGTTGTTGGCTGTCCCGGACACAGGCATCCCATTTTTCCTGGTCAATGTCAATATGCTCCAGATATGTAATCATAGCTAAAGATTTTATAGGAGGCTCCGGGTTGAGGTGAAAGCCGGATATCTATATTTTCAGGTCTTTAGTTGTGAGTTCCTGAGTTTTTTCATTTTTTCGTAAAATATCCGCAACTCTAACACACCCCTCCTCTCATCCATCCGTTCCCATTCTCAGCATTTCCTCAAACACCCGCTTCCAGCCTGCCCATTCACCCCGGTCATGCAACGAGGAATTATGCCAGACACTGACAAAGTTGCCGCCAACTTTTTTGATCTCTTCAATAAGTAAAGATAATCTTTCAATGGCCTGGTCAGGACTCAGTCCCAACTGGTTTTTCAATGTCACATCCATCACCTGAAAGGGTACCAGGAAAAGGCCTGTTTCCTGATTGGATTCCAGGTTATAAAACCTGAAAGGGGTTGCGGTACTGGCCCTGAACCCTATCGCATCAGAATACCCAAGGGTAAAGTCCTCTTCAATACCAAACCGGTTAAGCGTCTTGTAGGTGTCTGGGAATGAAAGTTTCAAATAGTGCTGACGGCTTTTTCGTATCTTCTCCCCAAGGATGCCAGACAGCAGGACAAGCTCTGAATCCAACTCTCTCCGCTCCCCGGATCTTACAGAGGGATGAAGTCCAATATGAGCGTAGTCTCCCGTTTTTCTTACGAGTTTTCTCATGGAGGGATGCCGTCCGCTGATATTTTTATCATGAGTTCCGTACTTTCCTACCTGGAAAAAAAAGACCGGTTTCAGATCACAGGTTTGATGAACCTCCTTTAAATAATCATAACTGCCATAGGGGTCTGCTGAGATTTCTGAGGCCATTCTTCTTGAAAGATCCGCAAAGCGGCCCTGGAATAAGTCTGCCGTCCCTCCCATTAAATGACGCAGGATCCCCTTATGCCTGTATGCCCAGGCCTGATCCACATCAATTGTTGAAAGGAATGTAAAGGCGGGGGGGGCTATTTCCAGTTCAGGGTATCTCACTTTTAATATCCGGCCCAGTTTCCGGACCCATCTGTCTATCAAAGGGATATCCAGAAATTGTTCCCTGTATGCGATACTGGCTTTTGCAGGGAATCTCCGGAAGGCATCTTTTGGAAAATCAAGATACTCTTCATATCTGGTTATCAGGTAAAAAGAAGCCGCAAAAAGATCAAATGGGAGATCCGGTCCCGGTCCTGTAAAGAACAGAGCCGGAAGATCGTTCCACATGCCGGTCTTTGGATCCACCGGTTCAATGCCCGTTTCAAATAGCAGTTCA
>CAYOFK010000237.1:0-2559 GCA_964403185.1 uncultured Rikenellaceae bacterium
AGAAACTGTTCAGACTGTCTTCAAATCCAGGTCTGAGATTTTCCTCACTATACACGATTTCTCCGGGAATGCCCAGGTCATCATTCCACACTGTCAGGTGAAAATACTGAATGTTGGCATCCTTGTATGAACGGTTAAAATAGATGCGTATGGATCTCAGCGTATCGGGAATAAAGCTTTCAAACCTGCAGGCAACCGCTCCATTTGATATTCCGGAACCACTGAGTCCATAACCTGCTTCTGCGGTACCGTCATCGTACGCAAAGTAGTCATAAAAAGCCTGGTAATAATCAACAGTATCATTAATCTTCTTATCAAAATCATCCGTCAGCAAATAAGATCTGACATGAAACAATGCGGAATCGGTAAACGGACTGTCAAATGTATAGATCAGGGAAGACTGAAGGTTGATGGTCTCCCATGGAGCGCTGTTAAAGGCCCCTGCCGAGTAGTCGTGCGCAAGTGAACCCTGATAGACATCCCAAATTTCAAAATTACGTGTTACGTTTCTGACAATGGTATCATAATTGGAATACCGCAGCCGTATGAAGCTTCCCATTTCAGCAAGGGATATTTTTTTGAAGTGTTGCCACGGCAATGATTCATGAGTTTGGAGGAGTGAATGCAGGGGGGCTGTGATGGTCACGTCATGTGGCACCGTATCGTACAGGTGTCTTCCTCTTTCCAGCCGGATGTAATCCAGGTGCCAGTGATCACAATTGGTAACCAGTCCCGGATCAAATGAATATTCCGTCAGGGAAGCATAATTGAAAAAACGAAAACGGAAGCCCTTTTTCAGAAAAATGGAATCGGTGATGGGAATCATGGCCCGTTTAAATTCATACATTGAATCTCCGGGTGTGGACCATATCCGGATCCATGAGGTGTCCTTTTGCGATAAAAACTCCAATACCAGTGAATCTTCCGGCTGAGGCCTGTCGCCAATTCCCATAGGCTGATAATAAAAACTCAAATAGATGCTGTCTGCCGGTGGCAGATCCAGATTAATGGGTCTGGAAGTCAGATAATCCGCTTTAAATCCGAGAGTGGAGGCATGGCTGTAGATGTTTCCCGAGCTGTCCACTGCATCAAATGTGGCCGTTCCCAACGAGATGGGACGCAGGGCATAATTAAGATTTACGAATACGTTTTGATCTTCCCACATCAGCGGATCCGGATAAACGGTTTCTTTCGGGAAATCATCGAAAAATGGCAGGTCCAGTGTATCCGGAACAAGAAAACTCTTTTTTGCGGATGGACGGGTTTTACTTAGCTTCAGCAATACAGGGTTTCCCTCCAGACCCACAATCCTTTCCTGACTGTACAGGCACACCGGGATCAGATACAGCAGGATCAAAGCCCGTTTAATGATCCTGAAGCGTGGCATCCTGAAGATTTTGATTAATATCCGTAGTATCCGGTTGAGGCAGTTTTGTAGAATCAACGGTCAACCATAAATAAACAGGAGACCCCAGTCTCACCCGGCTTTCCTCATCATGAAGAGGATTCTGCTTCCAGACAAAAGCTTCGGAGGAATCCTCTTCATTCAGGACCGTTTCATCGAACAGAACCGCTCCGATATTCAGAGCCGATTCCAGGATCCGGCTCCGGGCCCTCTCAAATGAGTAGCCTGTCAGATCCGGGGCAATGGTCCTGCGGTTGCTCAATCCGGTGCCCAGCACCAGGTCAATTGTTGAGCCTTTTGGCAGGGTATCTCCTTCCTCAATTTCCGTTCCGTTATGTTTTTGTTTCAGGACATTATTTATGGCCAGATCAGGCAAATAACTCAGCCTTCCAACCTCCAGTCCCATGGTTTCCAGAACTGCCTTTGCCTGCCTGTGGGAGAGACCAACCACACCCGGCATCACCACCATTTCAAGATTGTGGGCATTGATGGTCAGGAATATCCTTCTGTTTTTCTTTACAAGCTTGCCCATCCCCGGATTTTGCTCCACAACGGTTCCTCTAACCGCAGAGGTGTTGTAAACAGAATCCATGATCTCAATCCTGAGTTTTTTCTTTTCAGCAAAGTCAACTGCTTCTTTCGCAGTAAGACCATAAAAATCAGGAACCGGCTTATACCTGTTATGATGGGTGAAAATTTTCAGCCAAAGGAGCAGGATCAATACCAGGGCCACTGTTATTAAAATGGCCAGTCCAAAATTTTTCAGGAATATTTTACTAATTAAGAATCTCAGAAACTCCATCAGAGGGTATTACTACAATAATTACAATCAAATAACGAACAGGCAAATATAAAATTATCCCATATCAAATGAAAACCCTTAAAAAATCCTGATTATATTTTAATTAATGGAAATTATAGGACATTAAAAGTTATAAAGAGGGGATGATGTGAGGATTGACCTTCCAGCGTCCTGAAAGGTCCTGGAAGAGTTAATGTTTATTTGGAATAATGGAAGGATGGAGTCGATTGCGTTTCATTGAAACCCTCATTACGTTAACCATGTAGCGATCCGGAGATCGCAAGCGACCCGGACCTTTTTGCTTTGTAAAACAGCACGAGGATTGCACCGGCAATCTGAGTAACGTCGCTCT
>CAYOFK010000238.1:0-2533 GCA_964403185.1 uncultured Rikenellaceae bacterium
CGGCCGGCAGTCAAACCCAGGTTCAATCCTTTGCAGTAGTGGGGTAAAACAACCGCGAAGTGCTTGCATGTGAATAACCCCGGGGTTCATGGCGCCCCCTCTCATTACTTTGTATAAATTTTCGCTAATGTTTTAGGCTTGAACGAATAAACTGTATATTTGTCGCCGGAAATATTTATAATCTGAATTACAATGAAACAGATCTCTATTATTTTGAATGGTGTTCTGGGTGTGGCCATCATCATCCTGTATGTACTTCACTTTACTGACCCGGTGCAGGAAGCAGAAGCCTTAAAGAACACCACCTTCAATCCCGATTCAACAGCCTTATCCATTGCATTTGTAGAGTTGGATTCCATCCTTGCAAACTATGAGATGTATATCAACCTGCAGGATAATCTCCTCAAAAAACAACAACAATCAGAAGCTGAATTGAACTCAAAACTGCAAGCCTGGGAAAAAGCCGCAGCAGACTATCAGGACAAAGCGAGCAAAGGCCTGATAACGAGGGCCAATGCCATGCAGGTAGAAAACCAGTTGGCTCAGGAGCAACAAGGTCTGATCCAGTTACGAGACCAGATGGGCCAGCAGCTTGCAGAGGAAAAACAGGTGGCCGACCGCCAGGTGATGTACAGCATCCTGGAGTATCTTGAGGAATTTAACAAAACGCGCAATTACCAGTTCATTTTTAGCCGTGCGTTTGGCAGTAACGTTTTACTGGCAGAACCCGGACTGGAGATCACCGGAGAAGTGCTTGCCGGTTTGAATGACGCCTACAGCAAGGCTGAAGAGAATAAATAACTTTTTTTTATATGGATATTACGACTGCTTATTTAATGAAGCAGCCGCATTATAAACCCGGGACCCCTGGTATGGCAGGTCTTGGGTTTGTTGTTGTGATCCCGTGTTACGACGAACCGGATATTCAAAAAACCCTGAATGCGCTCCGGTTGTGCGATAGGCCTGAAGCCGCCGTTGAGGTGATCGTGGTGCTTAATGCTCCTGAAAATGCTGACCGGGAATTGCTTGCAAGACAGGAGGCCACTCATAAGCAATTGTTGGCGTGGGCTCAGTTGCATGACGATCCGGCATTCCGGCTGCTTGTACTTAATGTAAAAAACCTGCCGGAAAAATTTGCCGGAGCCGGACTGGCCCGGAAACTGGGCATGGATGAAGCTGTAGGCAGATTCAGCCTGGTACAGGATCCCCATGGGATCATCTGCTCAATGGATGCAGACACCCTGTGTGATCAGAATTATTTCACGGAAATTGAAAATCACATGCGCCTGCATCCGGAGATGGGAGGGGGGACCCTGTATTTTGAGCACCCCCTGGAAGGAGATGAATTTGAACCGGAGGTGTACCACGGGGTGACCCTTTATGAATTGCACATGCGCTATTATCTCCAGGCCCTGCGATCCACGGGTTTTCCTTATGCCCACCATACCCTGGGCTCAGCCTTTTTTGTTACCGCTGAAACCTATGTCCGCTGCGGTGGCATGAACCGCAGGAAAGCAGGGGAGGACTTTTATTTTTTGCATAAAGTTTTTCCAATGGTCCCGTTCATCGACCTGACCGGTACACGGGTGGTCCCCTCACCCAGGCCATCCCACAGAGTGCCATTTGGCACCGGACCCTGGATTCGGAGTTATTTAACTGAACAGGAGCGGACTTTGAATACCTATCATTATGGCGCATTTATGGAGATGAAAAGTTTTTTTGAGATGGTGACGGCTTCCGGGACTTCAGATATCTGCGGTCTTTATGCAAGCCTTCCGGATGCCCTGCGGACATTCATCTCAAAGGAGGAGTTTGAGAAAAAACTGGGGGAGATCAAAGCCAATACCGCTTCCCGGCCGGCCTTTATCAAACGGTTTTATACCTGGTTTAATGGATTGAAAATGGTGAAATTCCTCAATCACGCCCACAGGGCGCACTATCAAAAGCCGGAGATCCTTCAGCAGGCTTCTGGATTTTTGAGAGAGGTAATGAATGTAACATCTGTTCCGGAAGACCCTAAAGGGGTTCTGGAGATTTACCGGCGATTGGAGCGACACATCCGTTAGTCCGGCTTCTGGTACACATACTTCTGTTCCGGTCCGGCATGGCATTTTCTTCTTAGGGGCATTAAGGTCGGACCGGCATCACGGGTCCCCGTGATACCCAGACGGCCCACAACCTGGCCCCTCCTTTGCCCACCATAGACTTGTCGAAGGTGGGATTAAATTTGTCCACAGGACAAATTCTCAACGTTCGGTCCCCCGGGGCTATTATGACCTTACAGGACTGGGAACTATTAAAGGCAGGGACCTCCCTTAAACTCTTCCAGGACCTTCCTGTGGCCGGACTCCTACCTGCCGGCAGGCAAGGCTGGAAGGTCTCCGATCCCATCGCCCTCTCATCTCTCACCTCCTCACTTTTATCTTTTGTCTTATCTATTTAACATAGAATTGTTATTTTTGATCCAAATAAACACGGCCGCATGCCCTCGTCATTAAAAAAATTAATCATCATACTTAAAAACAAGTATGTC
>CAYOFK010000239.1:0-2527 GCA_964403185.1 uncultured Rikenellaceae bacterium
GGTACAGGCGGGTAGCCTGCGCTTTACATCACCTGATGGATTTGCGTAAGTTACGTCCGCCTAGGCGGACGGCTACAAAATCGCTCAATTTAGGTTATTATTTGCCCCAGAGCGTTGCTCTGAGTTGTAATAAATCAGTCTTTCGGGCTTTTAAATCAAACCTCTAAATATATCCATCTCTATGCTACCGGTTGAATATGCGGACTCCATTCCAATCTTTTCCGGGAGGGGTTTTAATAAACCTGTTGCAGGAATCTATTAAGAGTTGTACCGTTCTGTCTTTGTGGAAGAGAGGATTTAGATCATCCAGGCACTTCATTGCCCCGGAAAAATCCTGATTGAAATAACGGTTTAAGGCTTCTTCATACCTGGTTTTAAAAAGCCTGATATCTTCTGGTACATGATCATGCGGCCCCAGCAGCTCAAATAGTTCATCTATCTGAACCTTACCTTTTACGGCAACACGATCCACATGGCGGAACATGAAGTCATCTTTTGTTTGTAATACAACTGCTGAAGTTGTCAAAATATTGGTGCCATAAAATTTATTCAGCCCCTCAATGCGACTTGCAAGGTTAACGTTGTCACCAAGTACTGTATAGTTTAGCCGGGAACTTGCTCCGACATTACCTACGACAGCCTCTCCACTTGCAATCCCAAAACGCGTTATAAATTCAGGTTTTCCGGAGTCTCTCCATTTTTTATTGAACACGTTGAGTTTTTGTGTGCAGTTCCATACAGCTCTTACTGCAGATGCTGCGTGTTTTGGATTTTCGACCGGGGCACCCCAGAATGCCATAATTGAATCGCCAATGAACTTATCTACCGTGGCATTCTCAAGCCTCAACTCCTCAAGCATGAAATTAAAATATTCTTCCATATGTAATGCCAGTTCCATAGGAGGCATCTTTTCTGATATTGAGGTAAAGCCCTCTATGTCAGTGAAGAGTATAGTAACGTCTAACATTTTGCCGCCTATTTTCGCGGCTTCTCCACGATCTAAGAGTTGCCTGACAATGTCAATTGGGATGTACCTTGAAAAAGCGTCAAGTGCGATACGCATGCGTTCATTTGCTTCAGTCAGGTGGTGTATTTCTCGAATAGTAGTTTTAGACTTTTTTTGCGGTACAACGTCGAGTTGGCGGAGAGACTGTGCCTGTTGAACAAGTCCGTGGATCGGTTCCGTGAATTTCCTGGACAGGACAAGCGCCATGATTACCGCAATGATGCAGGAGGTAGTAGCAATTGCCAGGATAATCAGGAATTGAAGGGTTACGTTGCCAAGAATGTCAGACGCGGGAATGAGTGTGCAGACCCATGAGGGATTATCCTCTCTGTTTTTCAGTTTTGCGAATACGCACCACCATGTATCTCCGTCAGACGAAACTTTAAATGTAGTACCGTCCGGTTTCCCCCCGTTTTTCCATGATTCAACGGCACGGGTGATTTCATCAATTCCCAGGCTCCTGACGTCTTTGAGGAGGTATTTATTGATGGCATTAGTTGCCGTGAATCTTGGGTCTGAGGGTAATGCAGTTACTTTTTCGTTGTCAAGCATAACGAATATCTTGCCATTCGGGGTTGGCCTGAATCCTATAGTGAAGGATGAGAGGTCCTTGTTCTTCATGTCAAAGGCAAGTACGAATGATTGTTTATTCGGTGGAAAAATCTGAATAGAAACGGTAACACCCGGTTCATTGGTCGTGTGGAAAATGTAGGGTTGGGTCCAGGCCGGAATGGTTATATCTTTAGAATCGATTGCTTTTTTGTACCATGGCCTTATGCGCGGGTCATAATCAAGATCCTGCATCTGTTTTTCCTGTAACTCCAGGTTCCTATTGAATCTTAGCCACTGGACTTTTTTTTGACCCCACATGGCAGGGCGTACAAGCCGATTCCTCCAGGAATCTTTGCTCTTTAGAATAAGGTAGCCGTTTCCATCTTCATCGCCCGTGTTGATTGAGGTGATGTATGGTATCTGGTCCATGATGGGAGTAAAGAAGTGGTTCAGACCCTCCGTGTCATTTACATCAAGTAGTCCAGTTTCAAAGGAACCTTTCGTTTGGTATAATGCATTCAGTACAGGTGAGGTAACAGAATTAATTACGGAGTTTGTCTGAACGATAGCATGGTTAAAGAATGAGACAGAGAGTTGATTCGCAATCCTGTAGCCGATAAATATAGTCGAGGTAAGGAGCAAAGCGGACAAAATCAGGATGAGAAGCAGAAAACTGCTTAGCAGGCTCCTGCGCATTGTAATGTTCTTTTTCATTGTCTCCCTTCTGTCATCCTTATCATATCCTGCAATGCTCAAAAACAAACTTCTGAATTAACCGGGTACTCATTACCGTCTCTACCTTTTGTATATTCTTTAATACTTCATTATCATTTATTGAGATCTAAATTGAACAATTTTATTTTACATGCTGTTGTGGCCGAAGGCTTCCTGCCCGAATAGGTACAGGCGGGTAGCCTACTCTTTACATCACCTGATGGATTTGCGTAAGTTACGCAACCTCAAGGTTGC
>CAYOFK010000240.1:0-2495 GCA_964403185.1 uncultured Rikenellaceae bacterium
TATGATTACGGATGATCATGGTTTTCTGCAAGAGGTTTCATGCTGTTCCGGATATCCTTCACCATGGACCTGAGTTCTTCAAGCTCTTCTCTGAGCTTCTTGTTTTCAAGAATCAACTCCTGAACGGCTTTTACTGTAACGATCTGCGCATTGTATGAATCCATCTGCAGGATATTGTCTGCCCCCGGGATGGCTTCGCCGCTGGATGAAACCGATCCGGGAAAGACCTCCCTGTATTCCTGGGCAATATAATTGTAATAGACCCGGTTCTCTATTTCAGGATGTTCTGAGAGATATTCATGATTATACCTGAATGTTACCGGCCTCAGCTTCAGGATGGTTTCAAAAGCCTTGCCAATATCCCGGATCTCTGTTTTGATCCGGATGTCGGAATTAGCAACCCAACTTCCGGCAGTACTTTTTGAAGCCGTTCCCTGGATCTCAAGATTGTTGGCCATAGGCCACCTGTTGAGCCCAATCCTTTTATTAACGAAATCACCATATAAAAGAGGGTTGCCAAAGCTGGAATTGGCAATGACCAGCCTGTCGTTTCCACTAGTATAAGCCCCGGCCTGGTAACCAATAAACACATTCCGGGATCCTGTATTGGTTAATCCTGCCTGTACGCCAAGGAATACATTATCTCCACCACTGCCGTTTTGTCCCCCGGCACTATTTCCAATCATGACATTCCGGTCGCCCGATGTCTTGGATTGTCCTGCCTGGGCTCCCAGTAAAGTATTAAAGTTGCCAACTGTTCCCTGGGCTCCCGTTAGCTGGCCCAGGTAAACATTGTATCTTCCTGTGGTATTTCTTAATCCGCTTTGCTTGCCTACAAACACATTGCTTTGTCCGATGGTATTGTAGAGTCCGCTTTGATATCCAACGAAAACATTGTGGTTGCCTTCAAAGGAAGTGCTTCCTGCTGTGGTATATCCGGCATAGTATCCTATAAATATATTGAACATCCCAATGGTATGTGAATACCCGCTGTTTGTACCTATAAATACATTATCAAGCCCTGAGGAGTTTAGTTGTCCGGAATTGGACCCCATGAACACATTATTGGCCCCGTCAGTATTGGCACGGCCTGCACGGTAACCCAGGTACAAATTATGACTGCCTTTCCGGTTGTTATATCCTGCTTCAAAGCCCATAAAGGTATTGTAGGCCCCTTCATCACCGGTAACTCCACCGTAGGAATTCAGCAATCCGCTGCGATAGCCGATGAAAACATTATATTGTGCTGTTGAATTATAGTATCCGCTCTGATAGCCTATAAAGGCATTATAGCCGGCAGTAGTATTAAGATATCCGCTTTGGTAACCTGAAAAAACATTATAACTGGCTATTGTATTGTTATATCCGCTTTGGTATCCAAAAAAGGAGTTGTAACTTCCTGACGTATTATTAGCGCCGCTTTGCATTCCTGTAAATGCATTCCTGATACCCGATAAATTATCATAACCGGCCTGGTAGCCGTAAAAACTGTTCTGGTATCCTCCCTGGTTAAAATACCCGCTCTGATGGCCGGCAAAAGTATTGGAAAAGCCGGTGGTGTTGTTCAGGCCTGATGAATATCCCCCGAAGAAATTATAATTGCCGGTGGTGTTACTGCTGCCGGCATAACTGCCAAGGATCACATTATAGTCTCCTCTGGTGTTTGAACGGCCTGAATTATTTCCTAAAAACAGGTTGTGATATCCGCTTGTGTTGGCTCTTCCGCTTTCGAACCCAATAAAAGTATTGTTATATCCGGTAGTATTGGTGATTCCTGCACTGGTACCCAGAAAGACATTATTGGAGGCCGTGGAATTTGATATCCCCGCCTGATAACCGATGAAAACATTATTATTTCCGGTGGTATTACTCATGCCTGATTCAAAGCCCATGAATGAATTATACAAACCGGATGATATGGCTTCTCCACTCCGGTGTCCGATAAAATAGTTATCCGGTGTCAGATCGAGGAAGTTCGTTGCCGGTCCTTTTACTGCATCAAAACCACCAATGGCAAAACCACCTTTAGAGCGTTTGCCAACCGGGTTTTTAACATAAATCCGGGTGCTGTCCTGAGTGACCCTGAAAAACTCCTGAGAGGTGCCTTTGGCTGCGTCAAAACCTCCGATTGCAAATCCTCCTTTACTGCGTTTAGCCAGGGCTGTATCCAGATAGATCCGTACAGAATCCGGTGTAACTCTGAAATACTCATTGGTAATTCCCTTTACTGCATCAAAACCACCGATAGCGAAACCGCCTTTGGAGCCCTTGACACCCATATCGGAAACAAACATCCGGATGCCTTCAGGATAAACTGCAAATACAGTCTGGCCATCCTTTCGCCTGACCTCAAACAAAGCATCATCAGTGCTGTCATCATCCCCCTGTATGGCCAGTTTGGATTTCATTGGCTGGGTGGTGCCAACGCCCACGCTGCCGGTGTAGGAGAGGGTATCTGAACCTGTTTTGATCCAGCCCGGATTATCAAGATACGG
>CAYOFK010000241.1:0-2489 GCA_964403185.1 uncultured Rikenellaceae bacterium
TATTGATTTGTTCAATATCGTACTTCAGGTTGCTGTCTTCTTCAAGTTCCTCCAGGGCCATCTCAGTATATCCCAGGATGGGTGTAAGAATATTATTGAAGTCGTGGGCAATACCCCCGGCCAGTGTTCCGATGGTTTCCATCTTTTGCAATTGAAGGAGTTGAGTCTCGAGAGTGTTTCGTTCTTCTTCATACTTCTGCCGTCTTTCAATTTCTTTATTCAGTTCGATGTTGGTTTGAGTCAATTGTTTGGTTCGTTCCTTAACCCTTCTTTCCAGAGCTTCATTTGCGGATGTCACCTTGTTTCGTTCCTCCTCAAGCAGTATTCCCAGGTAGAAATCTCTCCGGGCACTGAGTTCCTGGGAATAGTTGATAAACATGCCAATGATGTTGGCACTGACAAAAAAGGCACTGTTACTCCATAAGGTAGTCACGTCTATATCTGAAAACCTGATGGCTGTAAGTTCATAAATAACCACCAGCAGCCAGCCCACTGCAATGGCGTTGACAAACCGGGCCCTGATAAAGGTGTATCCAAAAATAAAGATCAGTATCAATCCGGCATAATAGGCATTGCCAAGTTCCTCTCTGGCCACAAGGTAATCCATTATAATGATCCCGATTCCTGTGACCAGCCACAACAAAAGTATTGTGGGCTGCATCAGTCTGTAGAACCATTTCGAATAGGTCAGGAATAAGGAAGCCAGAAGAATGGGTGTGACAACACCAAACCTGATGATCAGGATGGAGCTCAGTATTTGTTCGTGCTGGGCCACTTCCAGGTCAAGAAGGGCAAAGGCATTGTAAACGACCAATGCCAGTAGGATGCTCAAACGTACTTGTCCAAGCGATTTATAATAATAATCCTTCCGGAAATCTTTCTCCAAACCGGAGAGTTCGCCGGAAAAAACGAGAGTAAACGGGTTCAACCTCATCCCATGAGATGAGGTTAAACCCAATCTGGTTAAGACATTATGAAATGATCCGCCTTTATCCATAATCCCATGTCGGGGAGGAATACTAATTTACCGAATACTCTGCAACTTTTGAGATGGGTTCTCTGTATTCAGTAAATTGTTCTTTCTCCATTTTAACTCTCAGGAAAAGGTTTACGCCCAGTGGCTCCCTATCAACCATGACCTGGTCTTCCCTGAGTCCGGCATCTACCGCTAATTTGTAAAGATCATATGGTGACCTGTAGTTCAAAAGCCAACCAATAACTGACTCCATCAGGATTTTGGTCGGGTTGTTTTTTGAGAAGTTCCCAATGATCATTTCTCCCTTATCATCAAGAAAGGCCATGTATTTCTTCATTAAGTAAATAAAGTGTTTTTCTTTGAAATAATCAAATAATCCGGCGCTCCATATCAAATCATAATGCTTGTGAGTTTTAAACCGGAGTACATTGATCCTGAAGAAATTAATCCGGTCAAGGAATCTGTTGTTTTTTTGTTTTGAGTAATCAATGGCTCTTTCATCCATGTCAATCAAATCAAAATGAAGATTCGAATCGGGATTATTTAAAAGGTATTCATGAACATCGGTACCGGGTCCCGAGCCTAAAATCAATACATGTTTTGGTCCCTCTGCTTTCCTGTCCAGTTCGGCACAAATATTGAGAAAAAAGTCTTTTCTGTTTCTCACTGCAGTGGAAGCATCTGATCTGTTCCACCAGATGTCCCAGTTTTTATACCTTGGATCCTGGTTGACTTTACTTTCATAAATCAGGTCAATGATCTTGAAATCACCGGCATAGCCATAGGGCTTGGTGTATGCAAATCCCTGCATGGTATCCAGGTTATTGAGGATGGGAGAGAGAATGTCCCTCAATTCTTCAATACCCGTCTCATTCAGGGAATTTACTAAAAGGTTAAACTCCTGGTAGTCCTGTGGTTCCGGACCACCTTTGTCTAAAATGTTTTGTAAAAAAGCGATTTGTTTGTTAGTTAACACTTCCGCTACTTTTACCTTGACTTGAACTTGTGTTTCCATAGTTTATAGGATTTGGATTTATTAATTATATTTTTTTTAGTCCTGTATTTTTTCCGCTTGTTTTATCAGGTACATATTTTTCCCTTTCAAAAAACACCTGTTTTTTGTTTCTCTCAGCCTGGTTTTTCTTTCATTTCAAGCCAGGCAATAATATTCCTCAATTTAAAAGTAATATTTTTTATCATTTCATGATTGAATAATTTAATGACATTTCTTATCCCGGGTTGATGAGCTACATCACCAAATTTCTAAATCGCAATACTTTATCCTGGCTTTTTTTCATATAAAACCTCCCATGGTCAACCAAATGATGATGATTGAACCTTCTATGATTTTTTATTAACTACTCAATATCAATGACAACTTTCTATATAATTCTCATCAGTTAAACATATCGTATCTGCTGCATACTCTGGTGGCCAGGCATAAGATATTTTTTTTCTGTGCAGGGTGATCTTCATCACCCTTTTTGCAATCTTATACACGAATCCCACAGCA
>CAYOFK010000242.1:0-2480 GCA_964403185.1 uncultured Rikenellaceae bacterium
TGCTAAAATAAGTCAGACCTGCCAGCGTCCGAAGGTCCTGGCAGTGTCGGAAGCATTACCATAACACTTCCAGCCGTGCGGGGCTGTCTCAAAAGCAACCTAATGGCATCATTCCGTACTTGATACGGAATCTTTGTAATGTGAAAATCAGGCTCTTATGGATTCCTGCTTTCGCAGGAATGATATGGAATCTGACTTTTGAGACAGCCCCGGTCGCAGGGACGCTGGAAGGTTATTACAGATTAATTATGCCAAAAACAAAACAGGAACAAATCATCATCCGGGTATATGGCCTGATCATAAACGACAAAAAAGAAGTCCTCTTATCCGATGAATTCCGGATGGGTATGGACATGACCAAGTTTCCCGGTGGAGGCCTGATCCCTGGAGAAGGGCCGGCAGAATGCATAAAGCGGGAAGCCATTGAAGAATTTGGTCAGGAAATCGAGATCCTTTCACATTTTTACACCACGGATTTTTACCAGAAAGCCCTGTTTTTTCCAAACCATCAGTTGGTCAGCATTTATTACAGAATCGGGTTTAAAGAGCCGGTCCGTTTTGAAATTGCCACCAAACCTTTCGCTTTTGGAAACCGGATTGAAGGCAGCCAGTCTTTCAGATGGAAAAAGATCGCCACCCTTGATGAACATGAATTAAACTTCCCCATTGACAGAAAAGTAGTACAGATGCTGAAGGAACAATTTGCTTAGCCGGTCCCGTAAACCCCAGCATACAAAGCTTCAATTTCAGAAACGACTTGTTCCCATTGAAACTTGTGTTTTCCGGCAACTACATTTTTAACGAATTGTTGTTCCCTGTGGTTGACATAAAAATCATTGATTGCTTCAGCAATGCTGTTTGAGGAAAGTTCGGTAACATAGCCCACTTCCATATGCGGGACGATTTCAGGCAATCCACCCACATTGGAAACCAGCATGGGCCTTTCAAAGTGGTATGCAATCTGGGTGACACCACTCTGGGTGGCGGCCTTGTATGGTTGAACAACGAGATCGGCCGCCGCAAAATAATACTTCACTTCATCATTTGGTATATACCTGTCTGCAAGGATTACGCGACCGGCAATTCCGGCCTGTTCAATCAGATCCAGATAGTCCTGTTTCTTATCATAAAACTCGCCTGCCACTATCAGGACGATTTCCTGATCTTTTAACAAGGGGTCAGACAGGGCATGTATCAACAGATCAAGCCCCTTATACTTTCTGATAAGACCAAAAAACAACAGGTATTTCTTCTCCGCATTCAGATTGAGGAACTTCAGGGCTGAATTCCTGTCTGTTTTTTCTCCAAAAAAATCATAAACCGGGTGGTGTACTGCCCTGGCAGGAACATTGGGATTGAACTGTGACAGATCGTCCAGGACGGAAGATGAAAGTGTGATGAACCCATCACAACTCCTGTAGAAGTATCCTGACAGCAGCCGGTTGAAGATTCCAGCCTCATGAGGAGTGACATTGTGGACGACCGCAAATACCTTAATCCCGGAATGCCTCTTTATCCACCTGGCCAATGTGCCCAGGCAGGGAGCCATAAAAGGCATCCAGTACTGGAAGACAACATAACCGGGTTTCTGTTCCTTTATAAACTTTGCCGTTCCCGACCATGATACGGGGTTCATAGAGTGTATCAACCGGTGGATCTGCAGTCCTGCAGGTGCGGGTCCCTCATCCAACTGGGTGACACCCGGAAACAGGAACCGGGGATACTGAAAAGTGAATGTAACCAGCACGGTATTGAGATTCTCCCGGATAAAAGCCTGGGCTAAGGATTCGGAAAAATGTGCAATACCTCCCCTGAATGGGTGTGCCGGACCAATGATGATATTCCTCATCAATCAGGTATTCAGTGTTTTATCAACCTGGTACACATTTCTGTCGGGGGAGGACCGGGAAATCAATTCGCCCAGGAATCCTGCCAGAAACAATTGCGTACCAATGATCATTGCTGTAAGAGCAATATAAAAATAAGGGCTTTGTGCAACAAGCGGAGCCGGTATGTGCCTGGACAGAAATATCAGTTTCCTGATCCCCAGGAACAGGGCTGCACCAAACCCCAGGATGAACATCATCGTACCCAGGGCTCCGAACAGGTGCATGGGTTTTTTGCCAAACCGTGAGATAAAAGTTATAGAGATCAGGTCAAGAAATCCCTTAATAAACCGGTCCGGTCCGAATTTTGTAGCTCCGTATTTTCGCTCCTGGTGCTGCACCACCTTTTCGCCCAGGTTTATGAATCCGGATTGTTTTGCCAATACCGGGATATAGCGGTGCATTTCTCCGTACACCTCAATATTCTTGACCACATCCTTTCTGTAGGCCTTTAAACCGCAATTAAAATCGTGGAGTTTAATGCCGGAAACCTTGCGTGCAGTCCAGTTATACAATTTACTGGGTATGGTTTTAGTAACCGGATCGTGCCGTTTTTTCTTCCATCCGGAGACCAGATCAAAACCTTGCTCCCTG
>CAYOFK010000243.1:0-2453 GCA_964403185.1 uncultured Rikenellaceae bacterium
GGTACTACGGGGGATGTGAATTTGTGGATCAAACAGAGCAATTAGCGATTGACCGTTTAAAGCAACTTTTTAATGCAGAATATGCCAATGTCCAGCCACACTCCGGAGCTCAGGCAAATGCGGCCGTATTTCTTACGGTAATGCAACCCGGGGATACCTTTTTAGGACTGAATCTGTCACATGGCGGCCATCTGTCACATGGATCGCCGGTAAATTTATCCGGGATACTGTACAGGCCTGTTGCTTATGGCGTTGAGAAGAAAACGGCCCTGGTTGATTATGATCAGATGGAGGACCTGGCCGGAAAAGAGCATCCGAAAATGATCGTGGCCGGTGCATCCGCCTATTCACGGGAATGGGACTACAAAAGAATGCGCGAAATTGCAGATAAATATGGCGCTCTTTTAATGGTCGATATGGCGCATCCGGCAGGATTGATTGCAGCCGGAATTCTTGACAACCCTCTTGAGTATGCACACATCGTGACTTCCACGACTCATAAAACATTAAGAGGCCCCCGCGGCGGGATCATCCTGCTTGGGAAAGATTATGATAATCCCTGGGGCAAAACAACCAAAAAGGGAGTCATAAGAAAGATGTCATCCTTGCTGAATTCAGGCGTTTTCCCCGGTACACAGGGGGGGCCACTGGAACATGTTATTGTTTCAAAAGCTGTTGCCTTTGCTGAAGCATTGCAGCCTGAGTTTAAGACCTACCAGATGCAGGTTCAGAAAAATGCAAGGGCAATGAGCAAAGCCTTCATGGACAGGGGATATCATGTGGTTTCAGGAGGTACTGATAACCATTCCATGCTGATTGACCTTCGGACCAAGGTCCCGGAGATCTCAGGTAAACAGGTTGAAAACAAACTGGTTGAGGCTGATATTACGGTAAATAAGAATATGGTGCCATTTGATAGCAGGACCCCCTTCACTACCTCAGGAATAAGAATCGGGACCCCAGCCATAACAACCAGGGGATTAAAGGAAGATAATATGGAGCCCATCGTTGAGTTCATTGATGCCGTGATCACTGATATTGAAAATGAAGATAAAATAGCAGTCATCCGGAAACAGGTAAATGAAATGATGCATTCCTATGCGCTGTTTGCTTCATAAACAATGAGATTCAGGCCGCAAATGAAAGAATACTGATTAGAGTCATTTTTTTTTAACTTTAGCAATCCTAGTTTAACCATCTTGAAGGACCGGAAACTCATATTTGTTGTTGATGATGATCCATTCATTCTCAAGCTTGTAAAGAGCCGTTTGGAGGTTAAAGATTATACTGTCCGGACGTTTCTTTACGGTGAGGAATGCTTGAAGGAAATGCAACTGAATCCTGATCTTATTATACTGGATTACCTCTTTCATAACAGTAAAAATCCTGAAGTTCTTGATGGAAAAGATATCTTCAGGAAAATAAAAGAAGCCTCCCACGACATTCCTGTTATTATGTTATCTGGGCAGGAGGACGGAGACGTGGTCCTGGAACTGGCCAGGATGGGCATTAAGGATTATGTCATTAAAGACAAAACCTTCATAGACAGCCTTTTAACTGTTGTTGAGGAATATGTTTAGGGTGCTGATCAGGATGCTTCCGCAGAACCCGGAATATATAATTCCCAACCTAAGTATTTCAGGATTATTTAAATGTTTTCAGCTTTATGGAATGGTACATCATTCTTGCCGTTATTAGCATTGGATTTCTTGCAGGATTTATGAATACTCTGGCCGGAGGCGGCTCTCTGTTGACCCTTCCATTATTGATCTTCCTTGGTATCCCTGCAAACATTGCCAATGGCATCAACAGGATTCCCCTGATTTTACAAAATACAGTGGCCGTTACCAGCTTTAAGCATCAAAAAGTATTGCCGTTAAAAAAGGGAATCATTCTGACTATTCCTGCTGTAATTGGAGCTATTATCGGTGCGCAGATCGCAGCCAGTCTGAATGAGGATTTTCTCGAGAAAGTCATTGGATTCCTCCTTGTTTTCATGTTTTTTATCATTATTTACAAACCTGAAAAATGGTTGCAATCTCATGCTTTGACCACGGAGATACCCGGAAAAACAAGTTTGTTTCAGATCCTTATTTTCCTTGTAATCGGGTTTTACGGAGGTTTTATTCAGGCAGGCGTTGGTTTTTTTCTTTTAGCGGCCCTGGTGTTGGTAACAGGAATTGATTTGATCCGGTCAAACGCCATTAAGGTGCTGATCATCTTGGTTTACAACATCTTTGCCCTGTCTGTCTTCATCTTCAATGGGTTGATCAGCAATCCGAAATTCATTCTTTACGGCTTTATTCTGGCTATTGGAAATATGCTGGGTGCGTTTCTTGCTTCACGAGTGGCTGTTAGCTGGGGTCCTAAATTTATCCGGGTGGTACTGCTGGCAGCAGTTCTTGCTTCCTCGCTTAAGTTGCTGGGGGTTTTTGAACTTTTCTCAAGGTGAG
>CAYOFK010000244.1:0-2389 GCA_964403185.1 uncultured Rikenellaceae bacterium
TCCTCAAATGAATTGTAAAGGGGTGCAACACCGATCCTGATCGTATCAGGCCCCCTGAAATCAGGAATAATGGTGTACAAACCTTCCCGGGGATCGGAAAGGGCTTTGCAAATTCTGTAAGCTTCGGGATGCTTCAGGGACAGATGTGACCCCCGGCGGCTTGCCTCCGGTGGAGATCCGATGGCAAAATCCAGGGGTAAAAGGAGTTCCTTAGCCAGGGTAATAAAAAATTCTGTAAGCTGAACACTTTTTTTCCGGATCCGGTCCATGCCTGCCTCAACTAACAGGTCAATCCCAACTTCAATGGGTTTTGCCGACAGGACCGGCGGTGATCCTGCCAGGAATTTCCGGATGCCTGTGGAGGGCTTGTATTTGATGGCAAAATCAAAAGGATTTTTTTCTCCCAGCCAACCCCACACAGGTGACTTCAGCCGGTCTTGTAAGTCCCGGCGGACATACAGATATGCCGGCGAACCGGGCCCGCCATTCAGATACTTGTAGGTACAACCAACGGCCAGGTCCACCCGGCATCCATTCAGGTCCACAGGTACGGCTCCGGCAGCATGCGACAGGTCCCATAACATCAGGGCACCTTTGGAATGCGCCAGTCTTGTCACCTGTTCCATATCATGCATAAAGGCAGATTTAAAACAGACATAAGACAGGCTAACGAGGGCTGTATTGCCGGATATGGTCTTTTTCAAATCAGCCTCTGAGAGGGTGATACCATCATGACTTTCCAAAATGGTCAGCCTTTGGTTGCCCGGATGTTGATCAACAATCCCCTGCATGATATAGAGGTCGGATGGAAAATTCAAAGTATCACTGATGAGTTCATTCCGTTCTGATTTATAACTGAGTGCGGCCCATACAAGTTTGAACAGATTCATGGAAGTGGAATCGCACACCAGCACTTCATCCGGTTGGGCCCCGATGAGGGGTGCCAGTTTCCCCCCCAGTTTCATGGGCATCTCCCACCAGCCTTCATTCCAGCCACGGATCAACCGGTTTCCCCATTTCTCCGACACCTCATCATGCATCAGGTCCTCAGAATCAACAGGCAGGCGGCCCAGTGAATTTCCATCCACGTAGATCAGTGACGGATCTGTGATTTTGAATTTTGAGCGGAAGCTTTTCAAAGGATCTTTTTTATCCAGATCCATGGCCGATTGCATTGTGAACCGTTGATTTCCCATCAACTTAAAGATAGAAATTTTAATCAATATGTTGGGGGCTGTCTCAAAAGCAACATAATGGCATCATTCCGTACTTGATACGTAATCTTTGTGATATGAAAATCAGGCTCTTATGGATTCCTGCTTTCGCAGGAATGATATGTAATCTGACTTTTGAGACAGCCCCAAGCGACTTGGAAAGTCGCTCTACAAAGATATTAGAATATGGTTTGGAACACTTATTTACCGGCCAGGATTTTGTATGGATCTTTTAATATAAATTCAAGTTTATTCCAGGGGATCAGGTATTCGGTTGGACCAAGATAATAGGGGCCTGCTTCATAGGAGTTGAATACGGAAACCATCCCTTCTTCTGTAAAACCTATGCTCTGCGGAAGTACAAATACATCATCCTTAAAGAAGAACCCCGCTTCTCCGAGGGAAGCGCCGACAGGAATTTCGCGCACTTTACGAAATTTGATCTCTGATAGTTTAAGAAACTCTTTCTTGTTTGTGACCATATCTTTCCAGGTTAATTCCGTTCCGGTTTCCGTACTGAAATTCAAAAAGCTTATCCAGCTGTTGCCATGCGCGCCTCCGGTATAACTGTCAGTGAAAAGCATAATGGAGATCAGCTGTTCATTGGCTAAAAGTACTTCCGCTTCCATGCGAATGTACCATTGCTGACTAAAATCTGAGAATTCCTCTTTGAGTCGTGCAAATTCATTGAAGATGTTTTTGGATATATCCTCAACTGAAGAAGGGAGGTTGCCCTGCAAACCTGAAAAACCGGCCAGTGTGTTAAGGACCGTATCCCGGATTGAAGCATTGATCCTGGTTTGTACACCGGGATTTCCCATTTTTAGTTCAGGGCAGACAATTTTTATTTCATAGCAATTGGAATCCGTGTTTGAGCAGTCACCAAAGGAAGTTTCAAATGTCACTATTTGATAATCAATATTATCCGATCCTTTATCAGGTTTATTATTGCAGGAAAAAGACAGAGTGTACAGCAGTATAAAAAAGGTCAGCCTGGTTGTTTTCATGAATAAAGAATTTACCGGAATACCAAAATAGTGAATATTTTGATGGAAGGATTCCTGCATCTCAAAAATTTACTATTTTTGTAGCCCCTTAATGGGCGATGAGTGATGGGTGATGGGTGAGATGAGTTTGACAGTTGAAATTAGTTCTTGTTCTTTAACATTTTATAG
>CAYOFK010000245.1:0-2389 GCA_964403185.1 uncultured Rikenellaceae bacterium
TCTCTTCCTTAGAACTTCCGCCATGCTTATGTTATGTCCGGGAGTTGGGCCAAACCCATGGTTGAAAGCTGTTGGGACAAAAGAAACAGGAAAGGAACCCAACTGATGCTGACCCATAATAATGTCAAAAAAATCCAGGTGTTTTTCAACCTCATCCAGGGGGCGCATTGTCCCGTTTTCGTCAGCCCATTCCGCTCGGGTAAGACTATTGCCTGTCCAGTATTCATGGCCAATTCCATGAAGTGTGAATTCAAAGTATTTACTATTGTTTCGGATGATATCGGCGGCCTCTTCCAACCATGGACCAATATTTTTACTGTTGTTCCAGTTTTTACCCATCCATGTACTTGAAGGTAATTTTCGGAGGACACTATTTATATCCCATTCGCAAAGTACCATAGCTGCCTGGGGGCGAATTGACAGTAAACGTCCAAGTTCTACAATAGCTTCATAATCGGCTGGTACATGATTGCGCCCAATGCCTGTGCGGAAAGGTTCTTGCTGCTTACTCCCATCTTGCCCTGACCACCAACCAACATCATCGATAACAACCTGGATTGGCATTGGAATAATTGCCTCAATTCCATTTTTACTCAATATTATTTCCTTCACTTATTTAGTTAAATTTTAAAGATCTCCTAAAAGGAATATCCAATACATTTTGTTTCTCCGTTTTCCTGAATTTCAAGTTGAAGGTTTGATGAACCCGGTTGAGATTCTCCGACAACTTTGATTTTCAGGTTTGGCTTTTCATTTTCGAAAGGAACCACGAGCGTTACAAAACGAATTCCTGTATTTCCTGATTCTTTTTTAATGCGGTAACGAAAAGCCGGACGAGCCTCTTTTTTGGTATAAACAAACGAAACCTGACCTTCCTCTTCTTCCAGTTTTATTCCCTTTTGTTTTTCGGTTTGAACGTATACATTCCATCCTTCTTTGTAATCAGATTGAAACGACAAGTTTTCATCATCAACAATTGCTTCTCCGGGCGCTAATTGAAAATGAAGGTCAACATCACCAGAGGCACTTCCAAAGGCCTCATCAACAAAAACAAAATATCTCTTTTCAATAAAAAACAGGGATCTTCGATGAGTTAAATGATCGTATCCGGCATTTTCTATCACCAGAATATCCAACTCGTTTCCGGGCTTCCACAGCAACAGATCAGGAGCATACTTAGAGTTTTCACCATTCAAGGTTAATGTCTGGTGTACTTTTGTCTGTCTGAACCATGCCCGGTTTTCGGGGTCGCCATGGTAAATATAACTGCCTGCATCGGGCATTAAATTTCTGCCTCCGGCAAATAATTCGAATGTCCCATTGTCAGGCTGGCAATGACCACCGCCATCTGGTCCACATTTTAAAACCAAACAAGTGGCATCATTTTCCCAATCACTGCGCATGGAATACAAGCCACTCTCCTTCAATGCATAGGCGGTTGTCGTTGGTTTTATCCCTTTCTCACCATTGGTGGCCATGTATAAAAAATCGTCACGCTTAAACATTTCTGCCCATGTCAGAAAGTGCTTATTATATTGTCCAGGAGTTCCTTGCCAGGCATCGCCAAATTGGGCATTGGTGCCATCTGGCATTCCCAGCTTCATGGGTATTTCACACATTCTTTCAATGGTTTCAAGGTATGATTCGGGAAATGCATCGTATAAACCATTCCTTTTTGCCAGATCATAGGTACGAAGAAACCAGCGGATGCACCCCACATGGTATCCAATAGCCAGTTCCCGCTGGTGTCCATCGGGATAAACCTGGATTGTAATTTCATTATTCAAGCGCCGAATTGCTTCTTTTCTCCATGTTGAAGCATCCCGAAATTCAGGGAAAGTAATGGCAATAAAAGCCATTCCTTCTGCTTCCATTAAACCCCAGTTGCTACGGGTTCGGTATTTGGTCATTAAATATTCAGCATGGTCGTAGCAACTATTCAAAAAAGCAACCAATACAGCAGGAGTGAACGATGGAGAATCAATAAAACGCTGGAAAAGACCTGTCCAGCGATATCCCCGTATACCTGCCTCAATGGAGCGCCAGGCATATTTATGATCATTGTTGTTTGGATTCTTATGTGTCCAGTCCACCAGTTGCTCGCACCACTCTTTTGCATATTTTTCATCGCCGGTGTGCCAGTAAGCTCGTCCCATGGATTCCCAGAAACTCATACGGTTTAATTGCCAGACCCACTCGTTGTCAGGAACAGGGCGTGAGTTCCAGTCAATATCATCACCGCAAAAATGGGAAGGATAGGCCGGCTGGCCAACAAAAACATGCTTCAACGCATCGTTGGCTATTTCAATATCTTTTTCGGTAGCACTCTTTCCGGGAGAATCAGCTTTGAAGTTTCTATCCACCGGGTGTTTTATGGAGCTTCTTAAAC
>CAYOFK010000246.1:0-2350 GCA_964403185.1 uncultured Rikenellaceae bacterium
TGTTCCCCGATGATCTTTAAAATTTCCGTATAATGCTCCGACAGTTTTTCAATACTCTCATCATTCCAGCGTTCAATCCGTTCATAACCCGGATCAAAACCGTTTGCATTCCCTTTACTACTTGAATCCATATTGAGTTGTAATTTTAGTTTCCGAAGTATTCCACATAATTGTTTTCAGTCTCCACCACCTTGATGCAATGCATGGATGCACCGAGTTCCCGGATCTTTGGATCCAGGATGTTCCATATCTCCCTGGCCAGGTTTTCGGTCGATACGATCCTGCCCTTCATAAAATCCACCTCAAGGTTCATATTCCTGTGATCGAGCTTATCGGTCACATGTTCCCGGATGACCTTGCTGAGGGTCTTTAAGTTTACCAGGTAACCCATCTGTTCATTGATTTCTCCCTTAATGGTGACAAACAACTCATAATTGTGTCCATGCCAGTTGGGATTGGCACATTTACCAAAAGTCTCAAAATTCTTCTCATCCGTCCATTCCTGATTGTAAAGCCTGTGGGCAGCATTGAATCGTTCACGCCGGGTAAGATAAATCATAATGTTGTTACTTAAAGATTGTGGAAAAGAGAGATCTTTTCTTAAATTCGTTCAATCCCTGGGGACCGTAAAACAAAAATGCCTCACAAATATACAAAAGCTTGAAAACACTCTGCGTTTCAGCAACTGATTTTGAAGTTGCCCCGCTGATAAACCGGCTCAAAGAACTATATGAGCACGACCGGTCAGATGTCCGGTTCGCCGGGAACAACCTGGAAATTGAATTTTTAATCACTGGCGTGGGGATGATGGCGGCCACCTATACCCTGACCAGGGCCTTACAAACCGGCGCTTATGATTTCGTCCTGAACGCCGGAATTGCCGGGTCGTTTGATCCTGATGTGCCTGCCGGAAAGGTATTCCGGATAACAGAAGAAGCATTGGGTGATACAGGATTTATCAATGAAGAAGGATTTTCTTCCCTGGCGGACGAAGGTTTCCCGGATGCCAGTGCCTTTCCTTTTAAAGACCAGTGGCTGGTTAGTGATCTCAGAGGGCCTTTCAAAGAATTTACCGATCATTTGCCTGTGGCCAAAGGACTTACCGTGAACTGCATCACCAGTATTCCAAACCAGGTACAGATGCGCAAACATCATTTTAAAGCCGATGTGGAATCGATGGAAGGTGCGGCCATTTTCTATGTATGCCTGCAGGAGGACATCACATTTGCAGAGATCCGTGCCGTATCAAATGTGGTTGGGGTCCGCGACAAAGCCCGCTGGAATATCAAAAAGGCCGTGGATAACCTGGCCGGTGAGGTGTTGGGGATATTTCAGAGGATAGAGGAGGTTTAGGAGGTTGGGGCGAAAACCTTCCAGAGTCCGACCACAGGGAGGTCCTGGAAGAGTTGAGGAGGAGGAGATCGAAGTGTCGAGGGGTTTAGGGGGTTTAAGGAGATTAGGTGAGAGGGGAAAAGCAAAAGTTAATTAACAGGAAAAACAATGAAGCTGAGTCTTGGATTTTCAACCTGTCCCAATGATACATTTATCTTTGAGGCCATAGTGCACTCCCGTGTCGATACGGAGGGCCTGGAATTTTCTCCCAATCTTGCTGATATTGAGGACCTGAATATGAAGGCTTTTGAAGCCGGACCGGACATCAGCAAACTGAGCTATAATGCGTACGGCCACCTTACCGACCGTTACCTGGTACTTGATGCGGGCAGTGCCCTGGGAGAAGGGAACGGACCATTATTATTAAGCAAAACAAAGATCTATCCTGACGAAGTGCCCTCTCTCAGGATTGCCATTCCCGGGAAATATACCACCGCCAATTTGTTGCTGGACATTGCATTTCCAAAAGTGAAAGAAAAAAGATCCTATTTGTTCTCCGATATTGAAGAAGTGATCCTTTCAGGGGAGATGGATGCCGGACTGGCGATTCATGAGAATCGCTTTACCTATCAAAAAAGGGGCTTAAGAAAGATCCTCGATCTGGGAACCCGCTGGGAGGAATTATCCGGTCGGCCCATACCCCTGGGCGGGATTATGGTCAAGAGATCGCTGGGAGCTGATGTGATCGGGAAAGTCAACCGGATTCTCCGGCGCAGTGTGGAATTTGCTTTTGCACATCCTGAAATGGCAATGTCCTTCGTTCAGCAACATGCCCAGGAAATGGACCGGGATGTGATGAGGAAACATATAGGCCTTTATGTAAATGATTATACCCTGTCCCTGGGGGATGAAGGCAGGGCCGCCATCCGGAAACTTTATGAAATTGCTGCTGAAAAAGGGGTTCTGCCCCAGGTTAGAAAGGATATTTTTGTAGTGGAGGGAGGAAAGGGTTGAAGCC
>CAYOFK010000247.1:0-2268 GCA_964403185.1 uncultured Rikenellaceae bacterium
TATATCTGATAGATACTGCACCGTAGTTTGAAAAACATGTCATATTATTTGTTGCAATCCGGCTGCTTACTTATTTTAATAAATTATTATTTCCCTGTTACCGGATTTCTGAACGTCCGGATGATACACTGAAAAGTCACACTATGGATAAAGATGAAAACAATGTTTCGCGCCGTAATTTCCTGAAAATTGGAGGTGCGGCTGCTGCTGCATTACAGATTGGTGCAGTGGCAGGTGCCGGGATTGCCGCCGGAAAGGATCCGGCCACCCATACCGGTTGGCAGCATCTGGGGTCGAATACCCAGTTTGTGAACCGGAAACCATTTGAAATGGACGGCCTTCCTTATAAGATTGTCGGAGAAACCAGGCGTCCTGAAGATGTGGAAAATGCCTTTGGACGGAATCCGATGATCATGAGAAGCGTCATGAGGGCCCGGCAAAGAGTTTCTGAAATGCCTGGTCCTCCGGATGATTCACCCCCTGCCAACATGGAACGCAGGGTGCCACCTGAAAATACCCGTGCTGTTTCTACCGGGACCTCCGGCGGATTGCGGTCCGGAGGGCGTCCTCCAAAAATGGAGATGCCCCCTCCTGAAGAATGCGTTGAGCCACTGGCAGGCTACTATAAACAGCACCCTGAGGTGTATGAACTGGACAAGGAGCGCATGGAGCATATCTTACCAAAGCGCAGGGAGGATACAAAAAAATACCGGAATTATTATAAGCTTATTGAGGCCTGGTCTGATTCATGGGGGACTTCAGAGCCCATCAGGCAACCGCCCGGGGTTTCAGATTTTCAGATGGGCAGGCGCCGTCCTCTTGGGGACCAGATCCCCTTCAAGAGTCCCGCCCTGGCGTCAAGACTCATAAAGAAGGTTGCCCACCACTTTGGCGCCTCAATGGTGGGGATAGCCAAATTGAATCCTGATTGGTGCTACAATCATGGTTTGCGCGGATCCAAAGAGCCGGGGAGCTATGAAGTCCCAAAACACTGGGAATATGTCATTGCATTTGGTGTCCCGCATCAGTGGGAACAGGTGGAATCCAACCCGAATATGGGTACCAGTTTTGATGCTTATTCAAGGATTTCAATTGCGGCCCGCCGGTTAGAGAATTTCATTAAATCCCTGGGATACCCCGCCCGCAGACATTCTCCCATGGATGGGTACGACCTTATTGCAGTCCCTATACTTGCCGACACAGGATTGGGCCAGCAGGGCCGTCACGGGATTATCATTACCCCGGAAACAGGTTCAAATTTCCGTGTGGCATTTGTAACAACAAACTTGCCCATGGAGATTGATAAACCTATTGACTTTGGGGTAAATGAATTTTGTAAAGATTGTAAGATCTGTGCCGAGATCTGTCCTTCTCAATCTATCAGTTATGAGGAAACCAATGAGAAAGTGATTACCCGCGGGTACCGTCACTGGGAGATCAACCAGGCTTCCTGTTACAACTACTGGATGAAGAGTATGGGCGGTTTGGGTTGCCGGCTGTGTCTGATTGCCTGCCCTTACAGCCGGAAAGGAAACTGGGTGCACACCATGGCCCGGGCAGCAGACAGTAAGGATCCGACAGGGTTTCTCAATAATGCATTGATTAAAATGCAAAAAACCCTGTTTAAGGCTCCTGAAGCGGAGGAATATCTGCCACCACCTGACGGGGAATTTGCCAATTTCAAAGAGCCACCGGAATGGTTGAGGGTTGAAAACTACCTGGACCTGGATTATGTTAAACCACAAAAGGAGACTACACCATGATTACCAGCACCACAATTTGGGCTTTTATTATTGGCGCCCTTCTCGGCCTGGTTATTACAGGAGCCGTAGCATGGGTTAAAGATATGGGACTAAGAATGACCTGGTGGAAATGGCTTTTAGCCTCTGTTTGGTACCTGATGCTGTTGTTTTTTGTGCTTGCAGCTTTTACATTTATCGGTGAAGGGGAGAAAGGGGCTGGATTTAAGTTGCTGGGAGCTCTTACAGTAGTTATGAGCATTCTGGGAGTTGGAATTTACCGGCTTCTTCGTAAAGGCAGCAATTAGGTAAGCAGTTGGTTAAAGAGATATTAAGGTTTAAAAAAATTGGCCCCGGTGCATTTTTGCAAAACGCCGGCATTCCCTGCCTTCCGGTTTTGTCACAGATTTTGCAATCCATCACACAATCCCTTCACCAGGCAAAATCTCCGCCAAAACCTGATTGCTGCGAGGCCCGGACCCCCGGGTTGAAACCCGGGGTTATTCACATGCAACCACTTCGCGGTTGT
>CAYOFK010000248.1:0-2262 GCA_964403185.1 uncultured Rikenellaceae bacterium
CCGCATGCCCTCGTCATTAAAAAAATTAATCATCATACTTAAAAACAAGTATGTCCTCACCGGGGTGATCTTTGTCGTGTGGATGTTCTTATTTGACTCCAACAATCTACTGGACCGCATGAAGGATCTTCGCAATCTGAGTCAGCTTGAAAATGATAAGATCTATTACAGGGATAAGATCCGGACCGACTCACTGAAACTTCAGGAATTACGCACGAACGACGAGAACCTCGAAAAATTCGCCCGTGAACAATACCTCATGAAAAGGGATAATGAGGATATTTTTGTGGTGATCCGGAAGAAATGATTCATGAGAAAACCTTCAAGGTTTCAAAAACCTTGAAGGTTTAATACTCATCACATACCACTAATTTGCATGATTTTTATTCATTATCATCAGCTTCCCCCATATACGGATAGGGATAAGCCTCTGGTGTGAGGAACATATCCTTTATGGTCCGAGGGGAAATCCAGCGGTACAGGTTCAGGGCGGAACCGGCTTTGTCGTTGGTCCCTGATGCCCGCGACCCGCCAAATGGCTGGTGTCCGACCACGGCACCGGTGGGCTTGTCGTTTATATAGAAATTCCCGGCAGCGTTCACCAGCTTTTTACTTGCATATTCAATGATCTCACGGTCCTGAGCAAAAATGGATCCTGTAAGTGCATAGGGGGAGGTCCGGTCCAGAAGGTCAAGTGTTTCCTCAAACAGCCCGGCCTTATACACATAGATGGTCAGAACGGGTCCGAACAATTCCTCTTCCATTGTAACGTATCCGGGATCTTTGGCAAGGATCACCGTAGGTTCAATAAAATAGCCTTCAGACTTGTTGTAGTTGCCGCCGAAGATGATGCTGGCGTTCTTATCTTTTTTGGCATGGTCGATATATTCTGTCAGTTTGTCAAAGGAAGTCTCATCGATCACGGCATTCATAAAGTTTGAGAAGTCCTCAGCGACTCCGGTTTTCAGGGTTGATAACTGGGCAGCGAGTTGTTCCTTTACTTCCGGCCAGAGTGTATTGGGGATGTATGCACGGGAGGCGGCACTGCATTTTTGTCCCTGGTATTCAAAAGCTCCCCTGGTGAGGGCCGTGGTAACCTGGGCTGCATTGGCCGATTCATGCACCATCACAAAGTCTTTGCCACCGGTCTCACCCACAATGCGCGGATAGGATTTATAGCGGTGTATATTGGTGCCAATCTCCTTCCAGATGGTCTGGAACACCTGGGTGGATCCGGTGAAGTGGATACCGGCAAAATCAGGATGTGAGAGGATTTCCTTTCCTGCAACGGGTCCGGATACAAATACAAGGTTGATCACACCGTCCGGCAAACCGGCTTCCCTGTATATGTCCATCAGTATCCTGGCTGAATAAACCTGTGTATGGGATGGTTTCCAGACTACGGTATTCCCCATCATGGCAGGTGCTGTGGGAAGATTGGCCGCAATGGAGGTGAAATTGAAGGGGGTCAGGGCAAATACAAAGCCTTCCAGTGGGCGTTGTTCCAGCCGGTTCCAGATATGATCATCTGAGTTGGGCTGCCGGGCATAGATCTCAGCCATGAATTGCACGTTGTACCTCCAGAAATCGATGGTTTCACAGGCAGAATCGATCTCGGCCTGGAAGGGTGTTTTTGACTGTCCAAGCATGGTGGCGGCATTCATCTTCTGCCGGTATGGTCCGGCCAGCAGGGAAGCTGCTTTCAAAAAAATGGCTGCACGGGATTTCCATGGCATGGCGGCCCATTTTTCTTTGGCTTTTAAGGCGGCTTTTATGGCCATTTGCACATGGGTGCCATCGCCTTTGTGGTAATGTCCCAGTGTGTGCCTGATATCATGTGGCGGAAAAATGCGTACCATGTTGCCTGAGGTGACCTCTTTGCCATTGATAAACATGGGGATCTCCGGTTCCTTCGACCGGGCTTCTCTGAGGGCTTCTTTCAGAGCTTTGCGCTCCGGGGTTCCCGGAGCATAGGATAAGACAGGTTCGTTTTTTGCTTTTGGAACCTGGAATAGATTTTCAAACATGATCTTATTTTTTGGTTTTGGATGAACTGTGTGTTTTATGGCTTCAAATCTAGAGTGAGGAAAACAAAAATACAATGAGTTTTTTCATGGTTTAATATCTGGCATGCAGGGCTGGGAAATATTAAAGGTATGCACTGAATTCTGTTCCCTGCCGGAGACCTTTGCGTTAGCAAGGTCTAAATTGGGGCTGTCTCAAAAGCAACCTAATGGCATCATTCCGTACTTGATACGGAAT
>CAYOFK010000249.1:0-2256 GCA_964403185.1 uncultured Rikenellaceae bacterium
TCCATGCTTCGGGCATTAAAGTAATTATCGTCGTACCAGATGGTCCGCAGGGCAAAATTACGTTCAAGGACCTTGTTCTTGTTTGTACATAACAATTTCAATAATTCCGCTTCTTTGGTCGTGAGTTTCTGGGAATTTTTATTCATTGTCAGAGTTTGCTTCTGTGCATTAAAATCGTATTTTCCAATGTGGAACACCCCTTGTTCAGGCTGGCTTCCATGCTGGGTTCTTCGAAGAATGGCTTCAATTCTGAACAGGAGTTCTTCCATACTGAATGGTTTGGTAATGTAGTCGTCGGCCCCGATAGTGAAACCTTCAAGAACATCCTCTTTCAGGGACTTTGCCGTAAGGAAAATAATGGGAATGTCACTATTGATCTGCCGGACCTCCCTGGCCAGAGTAAATCCGTCCTTTTCAGGCATCATAACATCCAGCAGGCACAAGTCATAGTGTTCACGGATAAAACCTTTAAAAGCTTTGTTCCCATCAGGATATAAGTCGGCTTTATACCCTTTGAGTTCAAGATATTCCCTGAGAAGGGAGCCCAGGTTTTCATCATCCTCAGCGAGTAATATTCTTGTTTCTTCCATGATTTTATATAGTTCTTGGGAACCACAGTCTGAATGTCGTTCCTTTTTTGATTTGACTTTCTGCCTGTATGGTTCCGCCGTGAACATCCATGATCATTTTAACATAACTTAAACCCAATCCAAATCCTTTAACATTATGAATATTTCCGGTGGAGACCCTGTAGAACTTGTCAAAGATCCGTTTCAGATTTTCCCTGGAAATACCAATGCCATTGTCCCGGATGCTTATTTCAATACCATTCAAAACCTCCCTGGTGAATAATCTGACTTCGGGTTCCCTGATACAGTATTTAATGGCATTGTCGATCAGGTTTGATAATATATTGGTAAAATGGAGCTCATCAACAGGAATGACCGGGTCATCAACACTGAATTCAAGATGTATCTGTCCGTTCTTATTCTGAATCTGCATGGTGAAATTCTCCCGGACATTTGTTATCAGCCTGTGTATGTCTGTCTCTGAACGCTTTAATTTGATCTTCCCCTTGTCAAAAACAGCCATTTGAAGGACCTTTTCGACCTGGTATCCAAGTCTCTTGGTTTCGTCTTCAATGACTTTTGAAAGATGATCCATATTTTTCTTATCGCGAACCACACTTTTGTCTTTGATCATTTGAGAGGCCAGTGAGATAGTTGAAATAGGTGTTTTTAGTTCGTGGGTCATGTTGTTAACGAAATCAGTTTTGATCTCAGACAGCTTTTTTTGCTTAAAGATAATATAAAGTGTGCCTGAGAACACCAGAATGATGATCAGGGTCAGGAAAGCAGATGAGAGCCCCATCCACCCCAGGGATTTGAACAGGTATTGACGGTCGTTCGGAAAATACAGTGTTATGAAATTCTTTCCGGGATCCAGATCACCAGGAAACAATTGCCACTGATAGATTTTTGATTTTGTATAGGTTTTAAAATCGGGCGTATTATAAAAAATGGAATTATCAGGCCTGCGGATCGCAAACTCAAAACCAAGATCAATACCCCGGCGTTTCAGTTCATTCCTGACGGCCAGATACAATTGCAATGGGATCACCCGCTCTTCAATGGTTCTGGGTTCATTAATGATCTGGTCCACAACTCTTTCAACCATTACATATTTCTGTTGCAATATCTCGGATTTGAGTTTGATCCTGGTACCGGACTGATCCCCGTCATTTCCGTTTGCTTTCTCTTTGTCAGAGGCAACAGTATGCCGGCCATGGCCGGAAAAAAACATGGTGTCACTGAAATAAAGATTGGCTGTACCTGCCAACCAGTCTTTCGAATAAATAATAGTTGACTTCGACCCGAAAGTGACGGATTGGCTGATTGAGGGGTTGGTTTGCCTGATCACAATTTCCACGGGAATGGTATCGTACAGGGGACGGATCTCCCTGGCTACCTTGAACCTGGTTTCGTATTCCTCCATTTGCCTGATCACGTCTGTCAGGGCCCGGTGTACCAATTGACTGAATTGTTGTTGTTTGATCTCAAAGGCACTTTTCACCCATTGAGACTGAACCCCCACCAATCCAAGCAAAGCAATGGTCATAAAACCGGTTAATATCCATATTCCTCTTCTGTTCACAACACCACAAAAATACGTAAGGTATAGAATACCTGTAACTATTTAACAATCTTTAACATTCCTTAGGATTGCTTAACCTTATCCTGTAGTACTTTTGAATCG
>CAYOFK010000250.1:0-2237 GCA_964403185.1 uncultured Rikenellaceae bacterium
AAAGATTCCGTATCAAGTACGGAATGATGCCATTAGGTTGCTTTTGAGACAGTCCGGTTTGGGTCTCGCAACAATCAGGTTTTGGCGGGGATTTTGCCCGGTGCGGGGATGGTGCGATGGATTGCAAAATCTGTGACAAAACCGGAAGGCAGTGAATGCCGGCATTTTGCAAAATAAGTATCGAATTGTGGGCTTCAAAAGAATGATTATATCTAAATATATTAAAATTTAAAAATATTTGAGTCATTATCTCAGTAATTTGGACAAGCCAACCGGATTGATGATCTGTATGTGCTTTCCCCTGGCTTCAATTAACTTATCATGATTCATTTCCCGGATAGCTCTCCCCAGTGAGGGTCTGGTCACTCCAAAGAGCTCTGACAACCCACTCTGGGAGATTGACAGCAAAACTTCCATGCTTCCTGTTTTTTTTACGAGATCCAGCAAGTACAGGGCCATCTTTCCTTTTATGGATTGAAAAGAAAGCAGTCTGATTTTTGAGGAGAGGAACTGGGCACGTCCGGATGTGGCATTCAGATAGTTTTTCAGGATGGTTTTATGTTCCTGCAATAACTGCAAAAATGATTCCCTGAAAAAATAGAGGATGGTGGAAGGCCTGGTAGCGACAATGTTTACAGGGTACCGGTTTTGAGGTCCGAAAAGGAAAGCCGGAGCCAGCAACCGGGGACTTTCGATGTCTTCAATTTTAATGGTCTTCCCGGTAAAATCATACATTTCACCCTTAACACTCCCTTTTACCAGGATTAACTGGTGTTTTACAAGGTCCCCGGAAAGGGCCACAACTTCATTCTTGTTAAAAGATTTAATTTGGTACCTGGTTTTTCCCAACACTTCTTCAATCTCTTCCTGGTCGAGGCCTGTAAAAAGTGGTACGGCCGAATTGATGTCTTCCATAACTTTTGTTTTTTCAATAATACTAAAAAAATCAACTTGTAACAATTGTTACCGTTTTTGAACCAAATGACCCCTATATTTGAACCACAAAAACATATAAAAATGCTGAGAGAAGTTGTACATATTGATGAAAACCTATGCGATGGTTGTGGGGACTGCGTTCCGGCATGTCACGAAGGGGCCCTTCAAATCATTGATGGGAAGGCCCGGTTGATCAGCGATCTGATGTGTGACGGTCTGGGAGCCTGTCTTGGGCATTGTCCCCAGGATGCCATTACCATTGAAAAACGGGAAGCAGAACCCTATGATGAAATCAAAGTGATGGAGATCATGGTGGAAAAAGGCTACAATACTATAGTGGCCCATCTGAAACATCTTAAAGAGCATAATGAAACCGAATATTTAAAAGCCGGTGTTGAATATTTAAATGAACACGCCGGTGAACTGGATTTTAATATTGAAAAAGTTATGAAAGAAGTACATCATGGGGGTGAACAGCACGACGCTTGCGGTTGCCCCGGTTCGCAAGCCAGGAGTTTCGAACCAGGATCTGCAGTTATGGATGATAAACCAGGTATGGTCTCAGGTCAGTCAGAGCTCCGGCAATGGCCGGTGCAAATGCACCTGATCAATCCCCGGACTGCTTATTTTCAAAACTCAGATGTGGTTTTGGCTGCAGATTGTGTGGCTTATTCACTGGGTGATTTCCACCAAAAATGGCTGAAGGGGAAAACCCTGGCCATTGCCTGCCCGAAACTGGATGAGGGCCAGGAGTCCTATGTGGAGAATATCCGTAGTCTTATTGATGATGCCGGCATCAATACCTTAACAGTGATGATGATGCAGGTTCCCTGTTGCCGGGGGATCCTCAGTATGGCCCAGGCTGCCTCCCAGCAGGCCACACGTAAAGTCCCCGTTAAGGCAGTGGTGGTTGGCGTTGAAGGAGAGATCCTTACAGAGGACTGGGTGTGATCCCGGGAAGGGACAGTTGGAAAATGGGATTGATTAATAATTGAATATTTACATATTCACATATTCACCATCCTTCTCCTAAAACTGATAACTTTTAATTTTTTCTTTCTGTTTCATTATTCCTGATTAATTAGCTAATTTTAGGATTATTAGATGAATCCGAATAAACTTTTTGATGAAAATCCGGTACATTTTATTTTTTCTTTTTGTTGGTTTAATAACAACTGATTCCAATGCCCAGGAAAATGAACTGTTCAAAAAAACCGATACCCTCTTCTTAGATTGGGATAAGCCGGATGTTCCGGGCTGCGCACTTGCAGTGATCAAAGATGGTCAGGTCGTTTACAAAA
>CAYOFK010000251.1:0-2221 GCA_964403185.1 uncultured Rikenellaceae bacterium
TGATGGCGGTATTTAATGTATTGAATTCAGTAAAAACCAGCGCTTTGGAAGGGACGGTTTCTATATTTGGCAATTGGTTCTTTTTCCAACCCATGGGTGGTTCCCAAACCAGGACTTTCCTTCCTTTATCCTGAAGGTATTCAGCCAGTTTATTTATAAAAATATGGTATAAACCACTCTTCCCAATTTCTTCCGCTTTGGCTTTACACTTTTCACCCTGGGCCAACTCATAGGTTTCATCGGATCCAATATGGATATACCCTGATCCGGGGGTGGCTTCAATAGCGTCATCCCAAAGATCAAACATCAACGCATAGGTACCCTCTTCCAGTGGACAGAATTCCCAATTCGAATCCTCTAATTCTCTGAGTTCTTTGTATTCAGGCCATTTCAATATATAGCTTACGTGCCCCAATCCTTGTACCAGCGGTACCAGCTGGACATGGTATCGAGCAGCATACTGTGTAAAATCCTGCATTTCCTCAATGGTAAACGCCCCCGGTGCACCAATTTCCGGATGGCTTTGATATGCAAGCTTGTCTTCCCACTCCCATACCAGCATATTGATCTTATACCTGGCCATGTCCCTGATAAATTTTTTCACATATAATTCCCTGTCCTGGTGGTGTTTGGTGTCGTAATGCACTGCCCGTTGTGGTATATCAGGCCAGTCTGTAATCTCTGAACCAATGATACTAAAACCGTCATTTGTTTTCCTGATCAATTGAAGCAATGTTTGAGTACCATAAAACAATCCTTCTTCAGCGGATGCGAGAATGGTCACAGATGACTTATCAGAGATAATCTTGTAGCCTTCACCTTGTATATTACCAGGTACATTGAGGCGAGTAAGAATAATTGACCTGCCTTTTGCTTCCGGACTGATCACAGCGGTGATCCCCCACCCCGTTTTGAGATTTAAGATAAGTTCATTGGCGGCGAATAAATCAGCCTCTGATGGATCAAGGTCAAGGATGATATTGATGGTTGATTTTATTATGAAGTCACTGCCCGTCAGTTTTACTTCCTGCGGATAGGGGATTACATAAATACCTCGATCGGTAAGTTCATTGCCCATCAACTTACCGATTGTCAAGAATAAAACAGTAATAAAAATGTACATTGCTTTCGGGTCTCTATTCATAATATTTTGGTTTCAGGTTTCAGGTTGCAAATTCAAATATAAACGGAAAATGGCTGGACATTGTAAACTGCTGTCTAATTGTGCATATACCATTCTCACAGTGTTAAATAATACAGAATTTTCATTTTATCGCATAAACGTGAAATACTTTTTCAATAGGTTTCAAAATAGGTTAAGTTTGTTGTGTGTGCCGGAGGTTATATCCGGTAAATAACCGGTGGAGATTTTAATTGCCAGGGAATAGTGAAACAGAAAAAGGTACTTAAAAAATAAATCGAAGAAACTTAATTCAAACCTATGTTATGAATAACAAAACAAACAATACAAAAGACAGGAGGGATTTTTTAAAAAGAGGTTCCCTGACCGTTGCAGGTGCCCTGGTAGCAGGGGGGTTGCCTTTGGAATTAGGCGCCTATGCTGAAGGAAAAGAAAGTATCAGGCTTGGATTGATAGGCTGCGGAGCACGGGGCAGTGGAGCAGTGGCAGAAGCGTTGAAATCCAGCAAGTCCGTGAAGCTGGTCGCCATGGCCGATGCATTTCAGGACAAGCTGGACAATAGTTACAAGATATTAAAGGAAAACAGCATCCCTGATCAGGTTGATGTGCCGGAAGAAAATAGATTTTCTGGTTTTGACGCATATAAAAAAGTGATCGAACTGTCCGATGCAGTGATATTGGCAACACCCCCGGGTTTCAGGCCAATACATTTTGAGGCGTGTGTAAACGCAGACAAACATGTTTTTATGGAAAAACCGCTGGCTGTGGATGTACCGGGATATAAAAAAGTAATTGAGGCCGGGAAACTGGCAGACCAGAAAGGATTGGTAGTTGTGGTGGGCCTTCAAAACAGGTATATGCCTGCATACCGGGAATTGGTGAAAAGGGTTAGGGAAGGAATGATTGGCGACGTTGTTTCTATGGACGTATATTATAATATTGGCATGCTGAAAGTGATGCCCAGAAAAAAAGGGCAGACAGAGATGGAATTCCAGATGAGAAACTGGCATTACTTCACATGGTTGTGGGGCGGCCATTTATCCGGTTTGACCATTCATCAGATTGACGTGGTGAACTGGG
>CAYOFK010000252.1:0-2179 GCA_964403185.1 uncultured Rikenellaceae bacterium
TGGATTCCTGCTTTCGCAGGAATGATATGTAATCTGACTTTTGAGACAGCCCCTGGATCCTGGCCTAATGGACAGGAGACGGGGGATTTATTACTGATCCTGCATAATTCATATACAGATAAAGGAATATGCAGTGTGATTTTTTTTGAATTATATTTGGATTTGCCTTAGAATACAGGCAGGCGGGTGGACGAATTAGCATGATAAGGGTGTTTGAAGATGATCATCTGAAAGGACGGTTTACGAATCAAAGATCCTCCGGATGAGGGTGCTGTATTTTCGTTGGATATAGTCGCGGCGTAATTTCATGCTGGGTGAGAGTTCACCGGTATCCACTGTCCAGTCATCGCCGATCACTTCATATCCTTTGATTTGTTCAGACTGTCCGAGTGAGGAGTTGATCCGTTCAATTTCATCTTTGATCAGGTTTTCAACCTGTGGTAATTGAAATAATTTGTTACGGTCTTTGACCCGGATCCTGAGCATGGATTTCACCCAGTTATAAATTATTTCGAAATTCGGAACGATCAATGCCGCAACAAATTTCTCGCCTTCACCTACAACCATTAAATGTGATATCAATTGTGATTCCCTGAACCGGCTTTCAATGGCATCCGGGGCGATGTATTTTCCGTAAGAGGTTTTAAACAGATCTTTTTTGCGTCCCTCAATCACCAGGAACCCTCCCTCCAGAAAGCTACCTGTATCCCCGGTATGAAACCAGCCATCCGGTTCAATGGAGCTTTCTGTAAGTCCGGGATTTTTAAAATATCCAAGCATGACATTAGGTCCACGACACAGGATCTCGCCATCATTTGCAATGGTTACTTCCACACCGGGGATGAGCGGGCCTACGGTACCGATCCTGCAGAGCTCCAATGGAAGCCTGTTAAGCGCAATAAGCGGGGAGGTCTCTGTCAAACCATATCCCTGGAATACCGGCAGTTTCGCGGTCCAGAAAAAACGTTCAACAGTGGTAGATAATCGTGCACCGCCGCAGCCAATGAATTTGATCCGGCCTCCCAACGTCTTTTTCAAACGGCTGAATACAAATTGTCCGGCCAGCCAAATCCAAATACGCTGGCACATGTATTTACGATGATCGAGAGGGTATTTTCCTGAAATTGCATCGGCCCACTCAAATGCCCGTTTTTTGATGCCTCTGAATTGGGTGCCCTGTTCAATTGAAACAGAGCGTATTTTCTCCAGGACCCTTGGTACTGCGGTAAAGCCATGCGGTTTAACCTCTTTCAAATTTCTGAGAACAGAGGCAATATTTTCAGCATAGTAGATGGTTACACCTGCTATCTGAAACTGGTAATTGGCCGTGCGTTCGTAAATGTGACTCAGGGGGAGGAAACTCAGCACACGGTTTCCACAGACCAGAGGGTGCAGGGTAGCGGTGGCGGTCAGGTTACTCACCAGGTTTTTATGTGATAAAAGGATGCCTTTGGGGATGCCTGTGGTTCCTGAACTGTAGATCAGGGTGACGGGATCATCTTCCCCGATGGACCGTTTACGGAATTCCAGTTCCGGTTCCAGATCTGCTTTTCCGGATGTGCCCGGGGCGATCAGTTTTCTCCATGTAGAGACGCCCTTTATCCTGTAAAAGCTGAAAGTGGCCTGAAGTCCGGGCACCTCATCCAGCACCGGTTTGATATGCCTGTATAACTTTTTGTCAGAGACAAACAGGTATTTAATTTCGCTTTGTTCCAGGATGAATTTCAGGTCCTTATAACTCAGTGTGGGATAGATAGGCACATGGATGCCTCCAGTTTCGCTGAGGCCCATATCAATAAAATTCCACTCAGGAAGGCTGTTGGATACGATGGTCCCGACCTTATCTCCCTTTTTCAGACCCAGAGCCATGAATCCCAGAGCTACCTGATGGGAAAGGCGGTAATAGCTTTGTGTTGAAACAGACTTCCAGGATTTATTGGACATATAGGAAAAAACAGCCTCTCCTGGATGGTTTAACAAACAATATTCCGGTATTTCGAATGTCCTTGTTATCATGAAAAGATGCAGGAGTTCCCGCCGTGCAAAGATACGAATAAAGGACGAGGGGGCGAGGGGGCGAGGGGGCGAGGGGGCGAAAACCTTCCAGCGTCCGACCTCAGGGAGGTCCTGGAAGAGTTGAAGAGGAGGAGGTCGAAAAGTCGAAGTGTCGAAGCCTTGC
>CAYOFK010000253.1:0-2168 GCA_964403185.1 uncultured Rikenellaceae bacterium
AAGCTTGTAAAATTGGTGACCATTTCCCTGAGTATGCGGTGCAATCCATCTACCGACAAAAGATTGACAGGCTCAATGATCTCTTTGGTCCCCGGATGAATGGCCGACCAGTCAAATACATGGGCCACCGCTGATATGACCAGGATGAACAGTGCAAATATTCCAAAAAGAGTGGCTGGGTGGGGCAGAGCATTCCCCACTTTTTCCACAATGTTTAAGAACCGGCTGAAAAGTTTTCCTTGTTTTAAAGGGATGGTATTTTGCTGCATGAATGGAGTGGGTAGGATGATATAAGCTGTAAAAATAATGTATTAACCGGATATTGCAAGATGGGATAGGATTATTGGACCGGGATAGTTTATCTTCATTCCAACCAGAAGAAAAGGTTATGCCGGACCGGAACAGTGAAGTGCCCGGTAGAATTGAAAAATCATTCTTTTATTTCTCTTTTGTGGCAGGAAGTGTAATGGTTACGGTGCTCCCCAGTTGCTCAAAACTTTCAATATCAAGGGTCCCTTTATTTATAGTCACCAGGTCAAGGCATAAGTGCAGACCCAGTCCGGTTCCGGGCTCCCGGTTTGTTCCCGGATTACTTGTAATGCTTTTTTTATTAAAGATATTTTGAATTATGGTTTGAGGCATTCCAACTCCTGAGTCTTTCACAGTTACAATCAACTCATCCGGATTGTTCTTGTTCGGTTCTATCCGGATCAGGATCTCACCTCCTGATTTAGTGAACTTAATGGCATTGGACAGCAGATTTCTGAATACCATCTGAATCAGCTCCCTGTCAACCCAGGCAACAGGGTTTCCTTCAGATTTAAGATTTACGGAAAGGGATTTTTGTTTTGCAGATTCTTCAAAAAGAGCCAATACCCCTTCTGCCAGATCAGATAAATTGGTGCTTCCGGGACGGTAATTAATTTCATCTCCCTGACTTCGGCCCCAATACAAGAGATTATCAATAAGGTCGGAAGCCGACTTTACAAGATCCCTTGCTGAAGACATTACGGTTTTCCTTTCTTTATCAGAGACATCCCTGGACATGATATCGGATATTTGCACCAGACTGGCAATGGGGCTGCGGAGATCATGTGCAATTATAGAAAATACACGATTCTTAAAATCCAGTGATTCTTTTAATGAGGTGTTTTGCTCTGCAATTTGTTTGTTCCGCTCCCCGATCTCAACATTTTTCCTTTCAAGTTCGGTGGTTCTTTTCTTAACAAGTTTTTCAAGATTTCTGTTAATATATTCAATCTCGGTATGCAGCCGTTCTTTTTCAATAAAGGCGTTAATCCATTTCTGAATAAGCAGGACAGCCTGCAAAAACACAAAAATTTGCACGGCAAAATGAATGATATAATCACTGGTAAATGATGTCTTTGAATTGGCTATCAGGATATCGTTAACAAGCGCCACAAGAAAAATCAGCAACCCACTGAAATAAAGCCAACTGCCAGGTTTCATCTTCAGCAACCTGAGATAACTGATGATCATGTAAAACAGGATAAACGCCAATAAGACCGGTTGGAAATATAACATGGTATAGGCAAAAAACCTCACCTTAAGCACCAGTATTAAAAATAGGAAAATACTGCACAAATAAGTATTGATCCATGTTATGTAATACATATACTTTTGCGGAAATAACAGGTAGAAATACCACATTCCAAAAAGGAATCCGGTAAAAGACCCGATGTATTCAAATCTGATCAGCCAAACCCAGGGAATATTTGAGAATACTAGTATTGGAAAATCACCGGTACAGAGCACTCTGAGGAAAATGCCTGCAAGCGTGAGTGAAAAGAACAGGAGCGACCGGTCCTTTCTGAACATAAAAAAAAACACAATAAAAAACAGTGAAAAAGCGGCCAGTACTCCCAATGAAAGATAACTTACCAGAATCCCTTTATCATGTACCTCAGAGATCTTGTCAGGATGCCCGAAGCCAACAGGCTTCCAGAATCCACCCCGCCGGTGCTGGTAGTTGGATACATGTATGATGACTTCTATAGTATTGGAAAGAGGCGCAAACCTGACTATTTCCGGAAGATAGCCAGCCTGGCTGGTTCCCTCTGAGATTCCGGGTTTGCCATTTTCGGCCATTAACCTGCCATTCAGGTATAAACGGTAGGAGGCATCAAAAACAGGGATTTTAAAAGAAA
>CAYOFK010000254.1:0-2158 GCA_964403185.1 uncultured Rikenellaceae bacterium
TCAAGTTAGCGTTGCCCGACCCCAGTCCAACCACTAATGATTTTTATGCCATTTTTACCAACTACAAAAAACGAACTTCAAAATCTCGGATGGGATCAGCCTGATATAATAATTGTTTCAGGCGACAGTTATATTGATTCTCCCTATATGGGTACGGCCGTAATAGGCAGGGTCCTTTCAGACGCTGGATACAGAGTCGGAATAATCGCCCAACCGGATGTCACTTCAGGAAAAGACATAACACGTCTCGGTTCGCCGAGGCTTTTTTGGGGAGTTACCGCCGGATCGGTTGATTCCATGGTCGCCAACTATACGGCCACGGGAAAACGACGAAAATTGGACGACTATACGCCCGGAGGAATTAACAACCGGAGACCGGACAAGGCAGTTATCGCTTACACTAATCTTATCAAGCGGTACTTCAAGGGTAGCAATGTCCCAATAGTTCTAGGCGGTATTGAGGCGAGCTTGAGACGGATAAGCCATTATGATTTTAAGTCGGATAGTATTCGGAGGTCGATACTCTTTGATTCAAAGGCTGACCTGCTCATTTACGGGATGGGAGAAAAGAGTGCCGTCAGCCTGGCAAGTGCCATGGCCACCGGCGCAGAATACAGAGACATCAAGGGGATATGCTACATTTCCAAGGAGAAACCCGATGATTATATAGAAATCCCTTCCTTTGAAGAGGTACTGAGTGACAGGGAAAAGTTTATTGAAAGCTTTCACACCTTTTATCACAATAATGACCCGATAAATGAGAGGGGCCTTGTTCAGAAACATCAAAACAGATATCTCATCCATAATCCTCCGTCTCATATAATGTCGGAGAGGGAACTTGACAGGATATATGAACTGGATTTTGAAAGAGACCTTCATCCCTTTTATAAACAAAACGGTCACGTAAGAGCCCTGGATACTATCAGATTTTCCATTCCAACACACAGAGGATGTTACGGAGAATGTAATTTCTGTGCCATTGCGATACACGAGGGAAGGACCGTCCAGTCACGGAGTATCAGGTCAATTATAAGAGAGGCTAAACGGATCGTTGAATTACCGGATTTCAAGGGATACATTACGGATGTTGGTGGTCCGACCGCCAACATGTATGGTTTTGAATGCAGAAAAAAACTTGAAAAAGGAAGCTGTACTGACAGGAGATGCATGTTTCCTGAAATCTGCTCAAATCTTAAGCCCGACCACAGCAGACAGATTGAGTTGTTAACCAAAATCCGGAAGATTGACGGGATAAAAAAGGCCTTCATTGCCTCCGGCCTCCGGTATGATCTGTTATTTAATGATCGAAGGCATTGGATAAAGTATCTTGAAGAGATTGTATCGCACCATGTATCCGGCCAAATGAAAGTGGCCCCTGAACACACCCGAGGAAACGTACTTGAATTGATGGGAAAACCGGATACGGATTCGCTTCTTGAACTAAAAACGATCTTTGACCGTTTGTCAAAGTCAGTTTTAAAAAAGCAATTTCTGACCTATTACCTGATCGCAGCACATCCGGGATGCAATCTTCATGATATGCGAAAACTGAAAACCTTCACAAATGAAAAGCTTCGAATTAAACCCGAACAGACACAGATATTTACCCCTACCCCCTCTACGTATTCAACGCTCATGTACCACACAGGGCTGAATCCTTTTACTGGGGAAAAAATCTTTGTGGAAAAAAATCTCAGAGGAAAGGAAAAACAGAAAGCGGTTATTATCGGGAAAACCTGAACGGTTGGATCGGGGTCGGGCCACGCTAACTATGCATTATATTAGTTAAAGACAGGGGATTGACCGCTAAACAGGCCCTATATTGCACTTTTAGGGGTAAACCGAGCATCATTAACGAGAATCAATGGCGAGAGCGAAAAGGCACTTTATCCCCGGACAGATATGGCATACCCAAGTGAAATTGACTTCGCATTTCACGGGGTAAATCACCCACCGATGTCACAAAGGAGAGTTTTTACTTAAGTTGGGTTCATAAAACAATACATAAATTAGAATGATTAAACCATTGACCTTTATAAAAACCAATTGGATTGCTTTCACATTATTTACTCTTGCAGTCATTACCGCTTTATCTCTCTGGCCACTAGCCTAAGTTTATTACGATCAACATAAAATCCAAAAATAATTTAACCGTAAG
>CAYOFK010000255.1:0-2093 GCA_964403185.1 uncultured Rikenellaceae bacterium
ATGAGTGGTGAGTTAAGAAGAGAAGAAGCGACTGGGCGACAGAGAGACGGGGCGAAGGGGCCAACCTGCGCTGAAGCTTCGGTTGACAAAGCGACGGGGAGAAATGGAGCGCCTGGAACCCGGAACCCGGAACCCGGAACATTGAACCTGGCTGATCAGTACCATTTCCATTCCACTTTTGATATTATCAAGGCTGTTGAAGCAGGGAAGCTGCCGGACCGGATAATGATGACCTTTCATCCGCAGAGGTGGACAGACCGGACCGTGCCATGGGTGAGGGAGTTGGTGTGGCAGAATGTTAAAAACCAGGTTAAGAGAGTGTTGGTTGTGAGAGGGGAGCGGGGAAGAGATGAGTAGTGAGAAATGAGTGGTGAGAGTGAGTCAAGACAATTCGTGTTAATTGAAAAAAAATATCATTACGCAGGGTGGCGTTACGCAAAAATGCGTAACTTTGAAGTAAAATGATATTGTTATGAAAAGGAATCCCTTTCGTTATGGAATAGCGGTTGATGAACCATATTTTACAGACAGGGAGCAGGAACTTTCTGACCTTGATCAATGGCTTAAATCAGGCCAAAGTATTGTAATATACTCTCCTCGTCGTTACGGCAAGACATCCTTAATGCTCAAACTTCTTAAAAATCTTGGAAAACAAGGATATAAAACTATTTATGTGGATTTCTTTAAGGTCCATTCCCGCCTGCGGTTTATTGAGTTGTACTACAATGAAATTCTTAAGCTGATGCCCTCCTGGGAAAAAGCTATCAGAAAAATATCCACATTAACAAGAAATATTAAACCTGTTGTTTCGATAGATCAAAATGGGAACCCAAACGTCTCCGTGCGTGTAGATTCTGACACAGGTTCCTACAGACTGGATGAAGTATTCGACCTTTCCCAGAAACTTGCAACAAAGAAACCATGGATTGTTGTATTTGATGAATTCCAGGAAGTAAACAAACTAAATGGTGATTCTTTCGAAAAGGAGATGCGTGCTTCACTCATCCATCATGATAAAGTGAGTTATGTGTTTATGGGGTCGCAAATGCATATGCTACTCAATATGTTTACCCGCCGGAACAGGGCCTTTTACCAGTTCGGAAAAATATTTGAGTTGAAAAAGATCCCGGCTGAAGTGCAGATTGATTATTTAAAAAATCGGTTTGAAATGACCGGCATGAAAAGCACTCCCGGAATGTGTCAGAAAATTGTGGAGATCAGTAATAACATCCCCCATTATGTTCAATACCTTGCTTCTGCAGCCTGGGAATCCAGCCTGGAAAATAACAATACTCTGGATGACTCTGTGCTAAATCGTGCCATAAATATTATCGTCATAAATCAGCTTGATTATTATTTATCATATTTTGAAAAACTAACACCTAATCAGCAGAAGGTATTGAAAGCAATTCATCTGGAAAATACAAATATTTTCACCACAACCTATGCCAAAAAATACAGGCTCTCGTCAGCCTCATCCACCCAGCGTGCCATCGAACGCCTGGTAAAAGACGGAATGATTGAAAAGCAAGCAAACAGGTATCATTTTACCGATCCTTTTTTTAAAATATGGTTGGAGAGAATGTGAGGTGAGCGGTGAGGAATGAGCGGTGAGGAATGAGCGGTAGAGGATTTTTATAATTATGAGTCTAATTGGCAGTTTCAGGGATCTGATCGTTTATCAGAAAGGGTATGAGCTGGCAAAGGAAATTTTGTCCTTTGACTCATTACTCATCACTCAGCCAGGAAAGTACAAAGATAAAAGCTGGGAAACCTTCCAGTGTCTGACCAAAGGGAGGTCCTGGAAGAGTTGAAGAGGTTGAAGCCTTGTTGGGCTGTCTCAAAAGTCAGATTACATATCATTCCTGCGAAAGCAGGAATCCATAAAAGCCTGATTTTCACATTACAAAGATTCCGTATCAAGTACGGAATGATGCCATTATGTTGCTTTTGAGACAGCCCCGAGTCATAGGGGCGGAGGGAAAGCCACGAATACACGGATAATTATGGAGAGAACTGTGGTTGAGGAGGTTGAGAAGTTGAGAAGGTGAAAAGAATGAGCACTAATTCTTCATCAAAATTTTTGCATATGA
>CAYOFK010000256.1:0-2080 GCA_964403185.1 uncultured Rikenellaceae bacterium
GCTAAACACATTTTTTTTACGCTCCTGGGGTTTTATCTCCTTCTGGTTATTGGCTTTCGGACCGATCCCTGGTTGAGCATCGCCGGAGCTATTGCATTTGCGTTTTCTACTTATTTTTTCATCATTATCGGAGCGGGCCATAATTCCAAATCACATGCCATCGCTTATATGGCCCCGGTCCTTATAGGCGTCCTTCTGGCCTACAGAGGGAAACTGCTTTGGGGTGGCGTTCTCACCGGCATGTTTCTGGGACTGCAGATTGCAGCAGGCCATCCGCAAATAACCTATTATACCCTGTTTATTGTTTTGATATTTGGAGTGGTCTGGTTGGTTGAAGTGGTCAGGGATAAATCGTACCTGCCTTTTGCAAAAACCATGGGTGTGCTGATCATTGCTGTAATTCTTGCCGTTGGATCAAATGCTACCTATTTATGGCTCACACTTGAATATGGTAAGGAATCCATTCGTGGTCCGTCAGAATTATCATCAGATTCGGAAAACAAAACCTCGGGTCTTGACAAGGATTACATTCTTAATGACTATTCATACGGGATTGGTGAAACCCTGAACCTGTTCATTCCGAATTTCAAGGGGGGAGCGTCAGGAGGTTTTGATCAGGACTCAAAAACCTATGATGCATTGCGCCGGAGCAATGTCCCCAATGCGAAACAAATAGCAGAAGCCTACCCCCTTGCTTACTGGGGGGGACAGAGGTATACGGCAGGGCCTGTCTATATCGGTGCGTCCGTGATCTTTCTGTTCTTTATCGGCTTATTTTTGATAAAGGACCGGCGGAAATGGTGGTTGGCCTTTGTGGTGATCCTGTCTGTGGTCCTGGCCTGGGGAAAAAACTTTATGCCTGTTTCAGAGTTCTTTATAAATCATGTTCCGGGTTATAATAAATTCAGGACGGTTTCCATGATCCTGGTTATGGCTGAATTTGCCATTCCATTGCTGGGCTTGCTTGCGGTTTCAGAGATTGTGAAGGGGACCTATCAAAAAAAGGATGTTTTTAAAGCACTGAAATATGCCCTGTATGTGGTTGGGGGCATGGCCTTGTTTTTTACCCTGTTTCCCGGAATGCTTCTGAACTTTTCTGCCGGCATTGATGAACAACTGACCTCAAATGACTGGCCTGCACAGTTCATCCAGGCTATCCGTGACGATCGCAGGGACCTGCTACGGGCAGATGCATTCAGGTCGTTGATCATGGTGCTTTTAACAGCCGGATTGCTGGCAGGCCTGGTGTATGAGAAGGTGAAAAACCGGTATTTCATCCTTGGCCTGGCTGTGATTTTCCTGATTGACCTCTGGCCTGTGAATAAGAGATACCTGAACAATGACAATTTTACCACCAAAATCCAGGTAGAGGAACCTTTTCAGCCCACTACAGCCGACCTGAGCATCCTCCGGGATACCGACCCGGATTTCCGTGTTTTCAATCTCACTGGCGATCCGTTCAATGAAGCGCGGACATCCTACTTTCATAAATCCATCGGGGGCTATCACGGGGCAAAAATGCGGCGCTATCAGGAAGTGATCACCCACCACATCAGCCGGAACAACATGAAAGTGCTCAATATGCTCAATACCAGGTATTTTATAGCTCCGGACAATAATAATCAGCCTGTAGCACAGCGTAACCCGGATGCGCTTGGCAATGCCTGGTTTGTGGATACTGTAATTATGGTGGTAAATGCGGATGCAGAGATTGCCGCCCTGAATGATTTTAATCCTGCTTTTGAAGCGGTTGTAGATAAGCGTTTCATGCCGGATTTGGAGGGCTTTGTACCGGTTGCAGATTCCACATCTTCAATAAAACTGGTTTCTTACCTTCCAAATGAACTGAAATACGAAAGCTCTTCTGCCGTGGACCGGCTGGCAGTTTTTTCAGAGATCTATTACAACAAGGGATGGAAAGCCTTTATTGATGGCCGGGAACGGCCTCATTTCAGGGTAAATTATATTTTACGCGGGTTGGTGGTGCCTGCGGGAGATCATGAAATTCGCTTTGAATTCCGGCCTCAAAGTTATTACAGTGGTGAACGCATATCCCTGGTGAGCTCCCTGATCCTGATCC
>CAYOFK010000257.1:0-2065 GCA_964403185.1 uncultured Rikenellaceae bacterium
GAGATAAAGGGACATCAGGCGATCAACATATTTCAGGAGATTCGAAGGGTATATAACACTGGTAAGATAGGCCGGCATGCCCCCAAACATATTGTTTGACCACAGGGGTTCCTTATGGTATGTATTCCGGAAATCCATAATTTCCTTCGACATGCCCCTGAACTGGATATTGTCGCTTTGCCGGACCCGTTTTCCTTCCAGCATAGGTGAAAAGTAGGCAAATGTTACGACCAGGAATAAAATGACGGCCGACAGATGGGGAATTGCTTTTTTTAGAAATGGATGGTTCATGGATGGTTGGGTTAATCCGGTTATTCTTCAACATCTTCATAGTCAACATACTCACCACTGTCTTCCCGCACCGTCTTTTTCTTATCCGGTCTGAAATCAATGGTAACGTCACCCTCATTCCTGTTGGATTGGAATCCGGATGATTTTCCGGACGCAGAGGGTGGGCGAGAAAATAAATTCCTGAATAGCTTTAAAAGAAAATAAAAAAGCACAAGGATCAGTAATATCCTAAACAAACCTACAAGCATGCCAGGTGTTTTTTAGATGATGTGAAGGTACGGATTTTTCTGTACCTACCGAAAAAGTGGCCGGTCATCAAGCATTTTAGGCTTACAGCCAAAGACCAGGTTCAAACCAAACCTGAAATTCAAGCTGCTAATATTACTGGGCAATAAGATGGTATTTTCGCCTGATATCTTGTACTTTGAAAAGTTATAAATGACTTTGTCAGTAATAAAATACAACTGAAATGGACCTCCCCTGATTCCCAGGCCGAATCCAATATTATTATAAGTTCCGTTAATAATTGAATAACTTAAACTGGTTGTCAGAAACCGCCCTACTTCAGCATTTGCCGAAGCGGTAAAGGATTGCCAAATCTTACTTTTTTGAAATGTTGTTTTTGACAACACTCCGAAATGTACTTTTTCTGTTAAATTGAAAGCACCGCCAATATAAACCTTCATTGGGAGCCATGTGGTATAGGCGTTGTTGGTGACCCTGGGCTTGAATGTAGTGATGAGCGAATCCAGCAGGTTATCTGCAATTTCATTAAAATCTCCTTTATTGTAAGCGTCAAAGAGCGGGCTCACATCAATCCCCTGGAAAAGGAATGAGCCTGTTGATGTCAGATTGGTAACATCACTTTTCCATCTTATGAATCCAATATCGATGATGCTGGCAGATACTGAAAAACGGTCATTGATGTCATAAGTGGCGCCGATATCAATGGCCCCACCAGGATTACTGAAATCAAGGAAAAACCCGGGTATTTGAGGTTCCTTAACCTCCAGGGAATCCAGGTAGCCCAGAGAATCCTGATACACCTCGAGGGGAAAGGCAATGTTCACACTCACATCTGAGTTAATGGTGTGGGCATAGAGATTGTCCGGATCTATTTCAATATTTAATTGCCTGTTATTAATGGTCAGGTCGGCCATTCCGAATAAAGCCTTTGCCCGGATACCAATCACCAATCCATCCATAAATTCCCTTGAAAACCCCAATGCAAATTCCCTGTAATACATGACATTCAGAGCCAGGCGGTCCAGGTTTATGGCAGAACCTGAAAATGCTGCATTTCCCTTTAAAGCAAGAATAAGAAGGTCGTCAGGAAATGCAAAATGACTGTTAAATTTTTCAGCAATATCAACTGAAATGTAGTTCTCTCCTGACCAGAAACCCATGCTGAACTCGGTTAAATGCAGCTCGGGGGATATTTGATTGACAGATTTTAGTTTATTAAGGAACTCATCAACATTATAGGAGGGATGCAGAAAGGTAATGAGTGAGTCGGATTGGGCATCTTTTCCCGGAAAAATAATGTCATTAAACCCGAGTGAATTATTATTTACACCCAGGTAGGTGGAATTGATGCCGGGAAAACCCAGGAAAAAATTACACTCATTCTGAAACGCCGGGTTCATAAACCGTGCCTGGGGGATTTTCATAAAATACATGGTTTGGTTTTGCTGGGAACTGCCTTGCCACGGGACCACAAGCAAGATTGCGATCACAAGATATTTAAATAATTTCCTCATTGTGAGTTTATTAG
>CAYOFK010000258.1:0-2061 GCA_964403185.1 uncultured Rikenellaceae bacterium
ACTCCAAAATAATAGGGGTGTGTATTCTTGGAGCTGGCCTCATTAATAGAGTTCAAAAAGTATTTGAAGGTAGGTTCAATATTGAGCGAAATCTTTTTTGACAGACTATATTCAAGTCCAAGGCCCAAAGTTCCGATAAAATTTAATTTTTGCAATCCTGAAGTGTTGCCAATGTCTAGTTTTTGTCCCTGATGGGTTATGTACACACTATTGTCAATCAGGAAATTTGTGCCAATACCGCTTGAAACATTGATCCCCAGCTTCGCATCCAGAACCTTATATTTCACAATAATGGGTACTTCAATGAATTCAAAACGCTGGATGACATCCGTAGTAAACAATGCATAATCATCGAATTCCGGTTGGCTTGAAAGCTGCCCTGTATAGCGGGTTCCGTCCGGCAATAAAAAATCAGCCAGCAAGTGGGGAGCACTGCCGGAGACAATGTCACCAATGCTGGTTTCAAAGGGATAAGGTATATCTTCCTTTAAAATACCTGTTTCAAGCACCTCTCCGGTACGGATGTTCTCATAAAACAAGACATCACGGTAGGCCTGTTCGGTCCGTGCAAACATCACCCCTGTCACAATTGTAATGCGTCTGCTCTTTTTAAACAAGGCGTTGATCCCTCCGGTAAAACCATAGGCTGGATGTTCCTTGCTATAATAATAGGCATTATTTTGGGTGGCAGCACTATTATCGGCACTGTTCCTGTATGAGTAAATGGGAGAAAATACTCCATTTAATCCCCAGTGTGAAGGTTTGGGGAGGTCTTCCGGCAGGGCTATATACGGATACATTTGCTCCTCAGGAAGCAGGTTTGTACCGCTTTGTGACAGAGAGGTCATTTCAATTCCAGGACGATACTCAAATTCCGGACTCAGCATTGACGGATCGTCATCCAGCCGGGCAGAGGATCGAACTGTTCCGGATAAGAGCGCCAGCTTTTTCATTTGAAGATAGGTGCGTTCCTTCTCTTCCGGGATATCATTTTTCAGTGATTGATTGGCAGATGCGTCATCAAGTTGCGGAACCACCTTAAGCCTTGAGCCTGGTTCAGGATCAGACAGAACCGGAACGAGTTCCTCAGATGGATTTTGATCACTTAAGGCAGTGGAAGCATGATCAGGGCCTTGATCCAAAATCAGGAATGCCGTCCCCGCAACCAGGAGTACAGCCACGCTTGCTGCCGCTCTTTTCAGGTACAGAACAGACCTTGAACGGGAGATGCCACGGCCTACATCTTCCCAAACATCGGCGGGAGGAAGCATCTTCAGATCTTCAAGTCCATCCCTGAATATCTGATCAATATGTGAATCGTTATTTTGCATTTCTGTTACCTAACCAACTTGAGGGTTTTCGTTTCTTTACCTTTTCCTGTAATATGGTCCTGGCTCTCGACAGATTCGATTTGGACGTACCCTCGGAGATCTTCAGCATTTTACTGATCTCCTTATGTGAATAACCTTCAATGGCATACAGGTTAAAAACCAATCTGTACCTGGGTGACAATTCCTGTATCATCTGAAGCAATTCCTGCGCCGAAAGATCTGAAATGATCTTTTCGGAAAGATTCATCGTTGGCAGTTCTATTTCCTCATCTGTCACAACCAGTCTTGACTGAGCCCTGAGTTTTTCAAGAGCTGTGTTTATAAAGATCCTCCGCACCCAACCCTCAAAAGATCCTTTACCCTTGAATTGCCTGAGCTTCCGGAACAGCTTAATAAAACCTTCCTGAAGTATGTCCTTTGCTTCCTCAATGTTTTTTGAATACTGAAGGCATACCCCATACATTTTCGGGGAAAATCTATCGTACAATTGTTTTTGTGCCAATGGATCACCCGAAATACATCGTTCTATCAACTCTTGTATGTCCTGTCCCAATATTCCTCCGGAATCATTTTCGTTGCGACGCAAAATTTAACCGAAAAAAATGACAGGACAAAGTCCATTGAAAGAAATTTTCAAAGAACCACGCATTTCATTGATGATACAGGTAAGAAAAAGGTTGCGTCTATTAATAATACGATTCCAATTTTCTTATTATAATGAGTCTAAATG
>CAYOFK010000259.1:0-2007 GCA_964403185.1 uncultured Rikenellaceae bacterium
TAATGGAATTTAGTAATTGTCACACAGAAATAAAAAAAATCCCTTTATTTATATGAACTTTACACAGTGTGTGAAAACGGGAAGATTTAGATATCCCTTTTAGCCGGTAAAACAGGAATGTTCCCCTGAAGGTTGCAAAAAATGCCTGATACTAACATAACAGATCGTTTGGTGTCCAATCTTGGCCACGAACCTACACGGGGACAGAGAACATTATTCCAATTCCTGCCTCAGTTCCTGGATAATCCTGAACCGGATGATATCCTGCTGGTAAAAGGATATGCCGGGACCGGGAAAACAACAGCCATGAGTTCTCTTGTGAGAACACTGCACCATTTTAAAATTAAAACGGTCCTTTTAGCACCTACCGGAAGGGCAGCCAAAGTGTTTACAGGGATAACCGGAATGCCTGCCCGGACCATTCATAAGAAAATATACAGGCAAAAATCCTCAAAAGACGGATTTGGAACCTTTGTTCTTGATAAAAACCTGCACACAAAAACTTTTTTTATAGTTGATGAGGCTTCATTGATTTCCAACGCCCCGTCTGAGCATTCTATCTTTGGATCCGGGAGATTGTTGGAAGACCTGCTGTCTTATGTGTATTCAGGCAATCAGAATAAGCTTATACTTGTGGGAGATACCGCACAACTGCCTCCGATTGGCAGGGATGTGAGTCCGGCACTTGAGAAAAATGAATTGTCAAAACAAGGCTTCCGGGTTTTCGAATTCTTCCTGAGTGAAGTGGTCAGGCAGGATGAGGAATCGGGGATCCTTGAAAATGCCACCTCCCTCCGGAACTCTATTCAATCAGTTGAGAGTGGATTTCCTGAATTACGACTTTCGGGATTTGACGATATCATGTATCTTTACGGGGAGGACTTTCTTGACAGCTTGAACGAATGTTACGAAAACAACGGATTTGAAGAGACCATGGTGGTAGTGCGTTCAAATAAACAGGCCAACCGTTATAATGCGGGGATCCGCAGCAGGATCCTCTGGAGGGAAGAACAGATTTCCCGCGGAGATTATTTGATGGTAGTAAAGAATAACTATTTCTGGATGGCTGATCATGAAAATCTTGATTTCATTGCTAATGGTGATATTTTTGAAGTGGTTGGAATTGGAAATTATGAAGACAGATTTGGGCATCATTATGCCAATATCAGCGTCCGCCTGGTAGATTATGAAGGCGCTGAACTGGATGTGAAAGTACTGCTGGATACCCTTGATATTGAATCTGCTTCTTTGCCTTCAGATGCCCACAAAGAGATGTTTTATGCCGTGGCTGAAGATTATGCAGATATCACACCTAAAAGGAAACGCTGGGAAAAGGTAAAAAACGATCCGTATTTTAACGCCTTGCAGGTAAAGTTTGCTTATGCAATAACCTGTCATAAGGCGCAGGGCGGACAATGGAAGAATGTTTTTATTGACCATGGTTACTTTGTGGAAGACATGATGGGACGGGAGTATCTGCGCTGGTTGTATACGGCATTCACACGCGCTACCAGAAACCTGTATCTGGTGAATTTTAATAAGCAATTCGTTAAGGATGAAGGATGAAAGAAACACATTAAATTGGACGAAATAAATGCGTGACCTTAGTGGTAAAAAACCACCCTCAAGAAGTAAAGGTCTGGTGACAGATGTGATTTATTTTCTGTTGCACAAGCCGGAGCAGACAACTCTGATAAAATTTGATTCAGAGGAGGAGAGGGATAATTACAACCACCGGGTGATGCAGCGAACCGGGATTGATCCCAACCGGTATTCCGTTTTAAACGTTCACAAAATTGGGGTGGAGGCTCCTGTGAGTTATGTATTCAATGAACTGTTACAATGGAATGGTGATTCAACCTGTTGGCCAAACCATATAGCAAAAGTTGATCGTGTTGAAAATGATCTGAAAAGGATACGGATTCTGCCTTTTGGGTGGAAAAAGTATCCTGTCAGGTTCATGAAAAGTTTCTTTGGTTTCAAGTTGATCCCTCTGTTTCTTCTCAA
>CAYOFK010000260.1:0-1996 GCA_964403185.1 uncultured Rikenellaceae bacterium
TCAGAGGGACGGAGGGATCAAAAAGGGATAATTCCCTGCCGGTTGAAAGATGCAGAACATGAAGCCGGGTGTGGTATTTTTTTGCGAGTTTTACAGCCAGGGATGAAGATTTGAAGCAGGCTTCCGCGCTTCTGATCATGGGATGGCAGGACATGGGCACATTCTCACCATAATCGTGTTTATATTTAATGTTATTGGCGCGGATGGTAGCCTCATCCTCGCAGTGCACAGCAATGAGGCATGGGGACATGCTAAAAATTTTCTCAAGTGTCTTGACATCGTCCACCAGCATATTTCCGGTTGAGGCGCCCATGAATATCTTGATTCCGCAAGCCTTTTGCGGATCGGTTTTAAGAAGTTCCTCAAGATTGTTGTTGGTTGCACCAAAATAGAATGAATAGTTCACAATGGATTTTACTGAGGCCATTTCAAATTTTCCGGCCAGGTTTTTTTGAGTGATGGTTTGAGGCAGGGTATTGGGCATGTCCATAACGGATGTAACTCCCCCGGCCGCAGCTGCCCGGGTTTCGGTATGAAAGTCTGCTTTATGCGTTAGGCCGGGATCTCTGAAGTGTACCTGGTCGTCGATAATTCCTGGCAGCAGCCACAAGCCCTGGGCATCGATAACCTCAACATCTTTCAGATTTCCGGCAGGTTCGTTGCCGTGTGAAATGGAAGATATCTTGCCGTCTTTAATGAATACCTGTCCCCGGAAACGGGAACCTTCATTGATAATGGTGGCATTTTGGATCAGTGTATGCATAAGTTGATGCAGGATTCAGGAATCATTAAGGGAGTTTCTATTGTAGGATTTGAATAAGCTGTTCCATTTCAATTTAAATACACCCCAGATGGCCTCATTAAAAATTCCGCCACTCATTTTTGAAACCCCTTTCACACGATTTGTAAATATTATAGGAATCTCGATGATTTTAAAGCCATACTTCCAGGTGAGGAATTTCATCTCTATCTGGAACACATATCCTTTTGAACGGACATCATTCAGGTCGATTGTTTCGAGAATGATTCTTCTGTAACACTTAAAACCGGCTGTAGTATCTTTTATTTTCAGGCCGGTTATCAAACGGACGTACATGGAAGCCATGTAGGATATCAGGACTCTTCCGAGGGGCCAGTTGATCACATTCACTCCGGAGATATATCTTGAACCAACGACCATATCAGCCTGTTCGTCAATCAGGGCCTGGTATAACCGAACCAGGTCACCTGGGTTATGGGACAGGTCGGCATCCATTTCGAAGATGAATTCATAGGTTTTTTCGAGGGCCCATTTAAATCCGGTGATATAGGCGGTTCCCAATCCCAGTTTTTCTTTCCGGCTGACCAGGAAAATATTCGGGTTTGATTGTTGAATTTGTTTAATAATACCGGCAGTTCCGTCTGGAGAGTTGTCATCGATAATGAGCACATCAAATTTGATGGGTAAAGCCCGGACCTGTGCAAGGAGGTTTTCAATGTTTGCTTTTTCGTTGAATGTAGGGATAATGACCAGGCGGTTATTCATAAAGACATATATAGAAAGTTATAAGCAGATAAAAAAGAATGGACTGATTTTGTGATAAAGATAGGTAATTTTTCAGGGTGTTGAAAGATGGGTAAAATAGAAACTTTTTAAAAACCGGGATATTTAAAAACCATTGGAACAGAAGATTTTACTATTTTTGATGCGATGCTAAAGAAGGGGCGTACAGGATGGTGAAACGTATTGGAAGAGCATATGGATTGGCAGCCCGGAGCTTCGTATGGGGTTTGATTTTGTTTTTGCTTCTCGGAGGCTGCAGTATTGTTGAGAAGATACAATTGACCCGGAAATCCAAATCCTGGGAGCGGCGGGCTATGAATCCTTCCAGGAAGATGACTGAGGAGGAGCGGAACCAGGCCTGGGAAAACGAATGGAAGAAGCGGCGTCAGGATCAGGTAATTGAAGAGCAGAGTGGGGGGATTGTAGAGAATCGGAAGGCGAAAAACAGTGAGG
>CAYOFK010000261.1:0-1872 GCA_964403185.1 uncultured Rikenellaceae bacterium
TGCTGTATGAGTATGAACGATATCCGGCTTAATCCTGCGTAATACCCGATACGTTTTCCATAATGCTATGAAGTCAGAAATGATAGATATTTCACGCCCAAGCTCCGGGATTAGAATAGGAATTACTCCTCTATCCTTAGCAAATGAAAGCATATTCCCTTCCGTCACGGATTCCACTCCTTTAATCAGGTAACTCTTGTAACGTTTATCATTAAGACCTTGAGCTAGAAATATAGCATTCATTGCAGCCCCACCTATATTTAAGCGCGCAATGATATGTACCACACTGATCATCTTATTCTGCACCTGCAAACTCCTTCAACACAACACTTCTCAGTAGTAAGTATGAATACGTTTTGGCACTCCGGCTAACACCGCGGCAATCCTCCCGATCATACCCGCTTTTGGCGTATGAGTATGTACGATATCTGGCTGTAATTTTCTCAGCACACGGTAAATCTTGTATATGGCGAAAACACCTGCCAGCACAGGGATTCCTTTTGATAATTCCCTTACTAGCAGCCTGTTGAAAAACGCCGTATTATCCGGGAATCAGGCATAAGCGAGATCCGAGTTATATGGAAAACACCGGTGCCGAAAAACGGACTGTAAGCCTGGGAATATCCTGCATTTAAAAAAGCATGGAAAACACCGCCGACAAATCGAGTAAAATATTGAAATATGAATAAAAATGGACGCCGCAGCCCCCTGCAAGCCCCGGGGAGTTCCAATTCCGAACCGATGACGCAGGAGTACCCCAAGATTGTATGCCGCCGCTTGAATTAAATATCGCTTGTTGTTCTTTTCCAAACCTCGAAGCCATGTTCGTCGAGCGCCTCCGGTCTCGCATATATGCGCAAAGCTTCGTTCCACCTTTTCGCTGCGAAGCCGCTGTAGACGTTTACCCCTCACTCCTTTTACCCGGCGCCGGTTCGCATACACCGCTTCCCGATGACCCGCCGGTTTATCCATCCATTTCCGATTGTTCTTTCGATCGCTTTCCGGAATATATGTCCGTATTCCTAAATCCTCGCAAGAGGCTATCGCCTTGGCTTTGTGATAGCCTTTGTCCGCCGCTACATCTTCGAGCCCGACCTCACTTCCGGCCACCAGCAGGTTGACTTGCGCATCGAGCACTCGCTTTGCCAATCCCTCCGCTTCCGAACCCTCTATCTTCTCGACTCCTGCGGATAGAATAGCATCCGTGTCTAAATCCACCAAATGCTCCGCTTTGTACGCCAAGTGCGTACGCCCGTCCTTCATCTTCGTAATCCGGCTGTCCGGATCATTCGGCGATCCCCACTCCTCGTTTGAAACCTTCTTCTTCCGCTTCTTATCAAACTTCCGGACATCTCCATCTGTCGGATCTTCGATCCCCGATTCTTTGGCTAATCGCGTAATATATTCTTTCCAATCTTCCCCCGATACCTTCCGCACTATCGACTTCATCGCCGCATTCGCTTCCAGCGTGGTCGAATCGACCGCTACCGCATTCCCTTTTACCAACCCATATCGGCCTAAAATCGATACGACCTTCGCAAATACCGCATCATGAACCTCCAACGGTAATCGCTGTCGGATTACCGTTAAACTTGAATGATCCGGCGCTTGCTCAGTTAAATCCAATCGTAAGAAATCACGCAACGACAGACTGTCGTTTATTCGCCACGCGATCCCTCGTTGCGAACAGATCCCTTCAAAATATCCCACCAGCAACATCCGAAAATACACCCCGGGCGGTATACTCCGCCTCCCTTTGTTCTTTGCGTAATACCTCTCGCAAAGACCTTCCACATATCGGTCGAATCCCTCCTCCCGCAATACCTGATTCAACCGCTTGTAAAACGGATGCCCTTCCGGCTTCGCAATATC
>CAYOFK010000262.1:0-1863 GCA_964403185.1 uncultured Rikenellaceae bacterium
ACCTGTGCGGCAATAATACCGATGTTGATTTTTTGAAACTTTCAGAATCACTCTCCGTTGAACGTGAAGAACTTGACTACATAATAAGCCTTCTTCATTCTTCAGGTGTTGTAGAGACGGGTTTCAGTCTGACAAAACTTGCTGATGATCAGATATTGGTTGATGTCGTAAAAGGACTGTATCACAGGGAAATACAAAGGGAACCTGTGAACAGGATTAAGGACTTAATAATAGGGGATAAAAGCCTACTTTTAAAAACGGTCGAGGCCCCATCCTTTGATATAACCATTCCCTCTGCTCCGAAGTCAGAACTGGTAGCCATTAAATTACTTCAGCAGATTGCTCAACACTTTAACATTCCATCAGATGCTACAGGGCAGGTACAGATAGCCCTGGTTGAATTATTTACAAATATTTTAAAAAAGAACAGAAACATTATAGAGAGTTATGATCTTAAATTTAAATTAAAAGAAAATATCTTTTCTGTGGAAATAACAACTCCTCAAGAGGATTTTGCCATAACAGATGATGACAGCAGTCATGTCAGAGAATATATTGATAATTTAAGAGTTGAAAGAATAATGAAAGGTACAAAGATAACCCTCCTTAAGGAACTTAGGGTTTGCGCAAAAACAAGTTGACATTCTTGGCGCTCAGTTGTCAAAAATCTGAATAAACCGATCTTTTCATCAGCGTTGACTTGATTCGACATTTTTTATCCATTCCATGTATTTTGGAGGAGGTTCCATGATTTTCATTCCCAGGATTAATGTGTTTTTACCCTGTGAAGGCCTTAAAAACCACATTATTTCACATCTCAGGTTCACTGTTTCGCCTGAAGGGATTTTAAAAATGATCTCGATTGTTTTTTGTGGAGTAAAATCCGCTGCAGCCTGAATAAAAGTGCTCAAACTATATGCCAGACCCTCTTCCGAGATGTTCCCTATAATTCCTTCATAGCTTTTGCCGCCTGAAACAATCCTGGCATTTAAACCGACCGGGAATCTCTTAAAATGTCTTTTTGCCATGTTTTAACCAAAAACTTCGAGACTTCATCAGCGGGCAGAGGAGTGCTTAACAAATACCCCTGCATCTCATTACAGCCCAGTTTACGTAAAAGCTCCAGTTGCTGTTCTGTTTCCACACCCTCGGCAACGACCCTTAATTTCAGGGTGTGAGCCATGGCAATAATTGCTTTGACAATGGCTGTATCCTCATCTTTTCCGCTGATATCTTTAATAAAGGAACGGTCGATTTTGATGATATCCAGTGGAAAGCGTTTTAAATAGCTGAATGAGGAGTACCCCGTGCCAAAATCATCCATCGAGAGTTGTACTCCCATGTTTTTCAGTTTATGAAACATGGCAATAATTATTTCCGCGTTTTTCATGATAACGCTTTCAGTGATTTCCAGTTCAAGGTACTCCGGATCCAGGGAGGAATCATTCAGGACTTTTTCAACAATTTTTATAAACCCTTCCACATTTTTGAATTGATGTCCTGAAAGGTTTACGGAAACAGCAACGCGCGTATGCGCAGAACCTAACCTCTGCCAGACGTTGTTTTGATTACAGGCGGTTTTCAAAACCCATTCACCTATAGGGATGATAAGACCGGTTTCTTCAGCAAGCGAAATAAACTCTGCCGGAGAAACCAATCCCTTATCAGGGCGGTTCCACCGCAGCAACGCTTCCGTAGCAACGATTTTTCCCGTACGAATATCCATTCTTGGCTGGTAGTAAAGAATGAGCTCATTTCGTTCCACTGCTTTACGCAGGCTGTTCTCCGTGGTCAGTCTTTCTAATGCAGTAGCGTTCATTGACTGCTTATAAAACTGGAAGTTGTTTTTCCCCTGGCTTTTGG
>CAYOFK010000263.1:0-1843 GCA_964403185.1 uncultured Rikenellaceae bacterium
ATGGAATTCAGCTCTGATGAGCTTGAACAGGTGGAGCAAAAAATGCAGGAACTTGCCAGGCAAAAAAATGAATATTTCCGGGAAGAAATAGGCAAAAAGGATGCGATAGAATTTTTTCGTGAAAAGGGAGATGCGTATAAACTGGAATTGCTTGAGGACCTTCAGGATGGCGAAATCACATTTTACAAGCAGGGTGACTTTACAGATCTTTGCAAGGGGCCACATTTACCGGATACAGGCTTTATCAAAGCCATTAAGCTGCTGAATGTAGCCGGCGCATACTGGCGCGGAGATGAAAAGAGAAAACAGTTAACTCGTATATACGGCATCACATTTCCGAAACAAAAGGAGCTGAAAGAATACCTCGAAAAACTCGAAGAAGCAAAAAAACGTGATCACCGTAAGCTGGGACGGGAACTTGAATTATTTGCTTTTTCTGAAAAAGTAGGGATGGGGCTGCCATTGTGGCTTCCCAAAGGAGCCGTTTTAAGAGAGCGTCTTATAAATTTCATGAAAGATGCACAAGTTAAAGCCGGATATGAACTGGTGGCAACGCCACATATCGGGGGCAAAGAACTTTACATTACATCAGGCCATTACGATAAATATGGCGGCGATTCCTTTCAGCCGATTCAAACCCCGCACGATGGCGAGGAGTTTATGCTCAAACCCATGAACTGTCCGCATCATTGTGAGATATACAAAGTAAGGCCCCGTTCATACAAAGAGTTACCTGTCCGTTATGCGGAGTTTGGAACTGTGTACCGTTATGAGCAACATGGGGAACTACACGGCCTTACCCGTGTAAGGGGCTTTACACAGGATGATGCGCATATTTTTTGCAGGCCGGACCAGGTGAAGGATGAATTCAAGAAGGTAATTGACCTGGTGTTGCATGTATTTAAATCACTTGGATTTAATGATTATACCGCCCAGATATCGCTTCGGGATCCGGATGATATGGAAAAGTACATGGGAGAGGATGAACTTTGGGATCGTGCAGAAAAAGAAATTCAGGAGGCAGCTGAGGAAAAAGGTCTGGCAACGGTGACGGTTATTGGCGAAGCAGCATTTTATGGACCTAAGCTGGATTTTATGGTACGTGATGCGATTGGAAGAAACTGGCAATTGGGCACCATACAGGTAGATTACAACCTGCCGGAAAGGTTCGATCTGGAATATGTCGGGGCTGATAATCAGCGTCATCGTCCGGTTATGATTCACCGTGCGCCATTTGGTTCGCTGGAGCGGTTTATTGCCGTGCTGATCGAACATTGTGCAGGTAATTTTCCTTTATGGCTTGCTCCGGATCAAATTGCTGTTCTACCGATCTCTGAAAAATTTGGCGACTACGCCCATGAAGTGTACGAAAAACTGAAAGCTACAGGTATAAGCGGAATTTTAGACGACCGTGATGAAAAAATAGGACGGAAGATCAGAGATGCCGAGCTTCAGAAGATTCCGTTTATGCTTATTGTAGGTGAAAAAGAAGAAAATAACAGGCAGGTGAGTGTTCGAAGGCATCGTGAAGGCGATAAAGGAAGTTATACGCTGGAAGACTTTATCACAATGTTCCGAAAAGAAACTTCAACCTTTTGATTTAATTCGTAATTAGTGATATTTGCATCCTTATTTTAAAACCCAAAAAAGGAGGTAACAATCAGGAGATACAGAGGCAGAGGCCGGTCAGGCCGGAGAGGTCGCGAAGAAGAACCTTTCAAAGTAAACAATAAAATTGAAGCAGCCGAAGTAAGGTTGGTCGGAGATAATGTTGAACAGGGTATTTATCCGTTACGCAAGGCGCTTTTAATTGCAGAGGAGGAAGGACTCGACCTTGTGGAAG
>CAYOFK010000264.1:0-1835 GCA_964403185.1 uncultured Rikenellaceae bacterium
CAAAATCAATGGTCTGGTTGTGGTTTACCTCTGAAAGTTTTCCCTTTTCACATTTGAGGGTCCGGGCTGTAAAGCGTTTTAAAAGGGTGTAGTTATGGGTGGCCATGACCACGGCGCGCCCGGATTGACTTATGTCTATCAGGATTTTAATAATATCCTCCGACGTTTCCGGATCGAGGTTCCCGGTTGGTTCATCGGCAAGGATAATCTCCGGATCATTCAGCAATGCCCTTGCGATAACCACACGTTGCTGCTCGCCTCCGGATAGTTGATGGGGCATCTTATATCCTTTATAATCCAGGCCCACACGGTCCAGTACAGCCTCGATCCGCTGCCCGATCTCCTTCTTTTGATTCCAGCCTGTTGACCGCAGGACAAATTCCAGGTTTTTATGAACATCCCGGTCACTCAGTAACTGAAAATCCTGAAAAACGATTCCCAGTTTTCGTCTTAACATTGGAATGTCACGCTTCCGGATTTTCCTTAAGTTAAACCCTGCAACTGAAGCTTCGCCTTCCCGTAAAGGGAGTTGCAAATTAATGGTTTTAATAAGGCTGGTTTTTCCACTGCCAACTTTTCCAATGAGATAAACAAATTCCCCTTTTCCGAGGGTGAATGAAACATGGGATAATACCAGGTTGTCTGTCTGGAATATGGGACAATCTGAAAACTCAATAATGGTATCAAATGCCATTGGAACAGATTTGAGACGGACTCAAAAATACACTTTTTCAGGAAAACTAAAAACACAGGACCGGGCAACGGGATTTTTCACAGGTTGCACCCGTGACCAATGCGATAAATTGGGGTTTCATTAATTCAAGATAATCAACATATAGTTGTTCATTACTTAGGCACTAAACCTGTCCTAATCGCGTTTTTTTATCATATCTTTAGGCGGAATTTATGCTTGTTCTAATGAGATTTCAGAGCATTGTTGTTTTCCTTGCGGTATTTTTATGCCTGAATCCTGCGGTAAGTTTAGCGCAGAGAACCTATCCCACAACCTCTCCGGAATATGATTATGCCCGGGCTTTTGAGCTTTATGAGCGGGAAAAGTACGGAGCTGCCCAAAAACAATTCCGGAAGATCATTGAAGACCTGTCAGGGGAAGATTCAGAACTCAGAACCAATTCTGAATATTATGCCGCCCTGTCCTCAGTATATCTTTTCCAGGATGATTCGGAGCTGCATCTTAACAGGTTTATTGCCGGTCATCCTGAAAGTATGAAGTCAAGGCAGGCTGTCTGGGAGATGGCTCTCTTCCAATATAACTCGAAAAAATACAGGAAGGCAGCCGGTTACTTTGAGCGTGTTGATATGAAAATCCTGTCTGGTGACCAGGAAGCGGAATATTACTTTAAAAAAGGCTACAGTTATTTTATGAAGAATGATTTCGAAAAGGCCAATCTGGCGTTTTATGAGATCAAGGATGTTCAAAGTGACTATACAGGTCCCGCCATCTATTACTACGGGTACATCGCATATACCAGGGAAAACTTTGAAACAGCCCTGATTGAATTTAAAAGGCTTGAAAGTGATGAGAATTTCAGTGGGATTGTGCCTTATTATATACTTCAGATCTATTACAAGCAGGAAAAATATCAGGAAATCATCACTTACGGACCGGTTCTGCTTGAGCAGGCCATTCCAGGCAGGGTGGCTGAAATTGCCAGGTTTATTGGAGATGCTTATTACCGGATTGAAAATTATAAGGATGCCAGACATTATCTTGAACTATATGTTGAAAAATCCCGGACCATTACCAGAGAAGACCGGCACCAGATGGGATATCTGTATTACCAGCTTGGCGAGTATGAGAAGGCCATTCCTTA
>CAYOFK010000265.1:0-1801 GCA_964403185.1 uncultured Rikenellaceae bacterium
TTATTATGACAAGGTCCCTGGACTACAATATAAGATGGACTGTCAGGACGGTTTTCGGCAACTGGAGGTCGGCTCTCTCAAAGCTTATTTCCAACTATCTCGGCAAGGGTGATTTTGAATATGACCGGAGGCTGGCGCTGGCTAAAAAGAATATGCCGGAGCTGTTTAAGAGATCAGAGTGTAATCATTCAGTTACGGGTGACAGAAACCCTCTGGATTGTCATACCCGCGGTCTGTTGAGCGGGTATCCAGAGAATAAAGACCTGGATTCCCGCTCAAAGGATTACGGGAATGACACGTTAAAATAATTATTGCAACCCATAACTGAATGCTTACATCAGAGTAGATATCAGAGTTGCATAAAATTATCACCAATAATGGTTAAATGTTTAGGTGGATTATTGATTTTCAAAGTGTGTGTGAGTTATAATTATTTATAAATATATAAGTTACTCTTTATTGTAAGGGGCTGTGTTGTGAAAATACTGTTAATCAAAGCGCCGTCTTTTGAGGTATATAAAGGATTAGATAAGATTGCCACCAATCAAGCCCCCCTGGGCTTAGCCTATATAGCTGCCGTACTCAGGGAAGCCAAACATACAGTCAATCTGCTTGACCCGGAAAACCAGGACATAAGCTATGAAGATCTTGGCGCCTTTATCAAAAAAGAAAAACCTGACATGGTAGGCATTAGCTCTGCCACTGCCAATTTTGGTAATGCCGTAAAAATAGCAGTTATAGCCAGGCAATCCAGCGACCCACTGGTCGTCTTTGGAGGTGTCCATGCTACATCATTGCCTGATGAGGTGCTTGCAAAGCATCCGGAGATAGATATTGTTGTCATTGGAGAGGGTGAGGTTACCATGCGTGAACTATGCGATGCCATGGATTCCGGTGCAAAGGTCGACTACGCTGCCATTCCAGGCCTTGCATTCCGTAACTCTGCCGGTCAGATTGAAAAAAGTCCTCCACGACCATTGATTATGGATTTAGACAATCTGCCATTTCCTGCCCGTGACTTTCTTCCCATGGAAAAGTATAACGTTCAGATTCACCTTAGTAGTGTAAAAGGCATTAAAGCTACCATGATTAGCAGCCGCGGCTGTCCAAATTACTGTACTTTCTGCGCTTGCCACATTACTATGGGGCGTAAGAGCCGTTTCAGGAGTATAGAATCTGTGGTTGATGAGATGGAGCTCCTGGTGAACAAGTTCAATACAAAGTATATTCAGTTTTACGATGATACCTTCACAATAAAGTATCAACGCGTTGTTGATATATGCAATGCAATTATAAAACGTAAACTCAAGGTTAAATGGTTTGCCCATGCCAGGGTGAACACCGTAGATGAAGACCTGTTCAGGCTAATGAAGCGGGCAGGATGTGCCCATGTCAGCTTTGGTATTGAGTCGGGTAACCAGACTATTCTAAAGAACATCAGGAAAGGGACTACTCTTAACCAGGCCCGCAAAGCTGTAAAGGCATCCCAGCGAGCCGGCATAAAGACGTTGACGACCTGGATGCTGGGTAATCCGGGGGAAACTTCTGAGACCATTAAGGATACAATTGATTTTGCATTAGAGCTCAATCCCGACATTGCTGTATTCAGCATTTTAGCTCCATTCCCCGGGACCGAGGTGTACAACAAATACCGCGGTGTGCTTTTTGATACATCAGTGGACTGGGAAGACTACAAAACGCTATCCACCAGCAACAAATTAGCCTTAAAGTCAGAAACCCTGAGCAATGATATGCTGTTTAAGTCTCTCCACACTGCATGGAAACGATTTTATTTACGGCC
>CAYOFK010000266.1:0-1794 GCA_964403185.1 uncultured Rikenellaceae bacterium
CCCCCGGGTTGAAACCCGGGGTTATTCACATGCAACCACTTCGCGGTTGTTTTCCTCCACTACTGCAAAGGATTGAATCTGAGTCTGATTGCCGGCCGCACCCAGCCCTATCGGGGCGGAAGGTAATAGCCCCGGGCCTCGCCCGGGGTATCACGGGTCTCCGTGATGCCGGTCCGTGATTGATGTTGGCGCAAGGTACAGGTTCAACTACGGACCGGAATAGAAGATTGTTAACCGGAAAGCATTATTATATGTCGTACCTGCTTGCCGGCAGCCATGGCCTACGGCACTATTTGTTGCATTTTGCCCTGATCAGTTCAAAGGCATCAGGATGGTATAATTCCAAATTTCAATTGAAATTTATTTGTACTTTTGGCCTGATTTTATCCTCTATGAAGACAGAAATTAATAAGGTTCTCGTCCTGGGTTCCGGGGCTCTGAAGATTGGAGAAGCCGGAGAATTTGATTATTCAGGCTCCCAGGCACTCAAGGCATTGCGTGAAGAAGGCATAAAAACGGTGTTAATAAATCCCAATATTGCCACTGTTCAAACTTCTGAAAAAGTTGCAGATCAAATTTACTTTCTTCCGGTTACAGTCTATTTTATTGAGAAGGTAATGAAAAAGGAAAAACCCGATGGTATACTGCTTGCCTTTGGTGGCCAGACGGCCCTGAATTGTGGCATTGAACTGTTCCGTAAGGGCATTCTGAAAAAACACAAGATCCGGGTTTTGGGAACTCCCATTCAGGCCATCATGGATACCGAGGACCGGGAAATATTTGTGGGCAAACTGGGAGAGATCAATGTAAAAACACCCAGGAGTATTGCAGTAAATACTAAGGCTGATGCCTTAAAAGCTGCAAAAAAGCTTGGATTTCCTATCATTGTGAGGGCGGCCTATACCCTTGGAGGTCAGGGCAGTGGATTTTGTTACAATGATTCAGAGCTGGACCTTCTCGCCGAAAAAGCATTTACATATACAGAACAGATCCTGGTTGAAGAGTCGCTTAAGGGATGGAAAGAAGTAGAGTATGAAGTGGTACGGGATCAATACGACAATTGTATTACGGTGTGTAATATGGAGAATTTTGATCCGTTGGGAATTCACACCGGTGAGAGTATTGTAGTGGCACCCTCACAAACTTTGACCAATAGCGAATACCATAAACTGCGGGAGTTATCGATTAAGATCATCAGGCACATTGGAGTGGTGGGAGAATGCAATGTACAGTATGCCCTTGATCCGGAATCGGAAGACTATCGTGTTATTGAAGTTAATGCAAGGCTGTCCAGGTCCAGTGCTCTGGCGTCAAAAGCCACCGGATATCCTTTGGCATTTATAGCTGCAAAACTTGCTGTAGGCTATGGGTTGCATGAATTAAAAAACTCGGTTACAAAAACCACTACGGCCTGCTTTGAACCGGCTCTGGATTATGTGGTCTGTAAAATACCAAGGTGGGATCTGAACAAATTTCAGGGCGTATCACATCATATTGGAAGCAGCATGAAGAGTGTGGGAGAGGTAATGGCTATTGGCCGCACATTTGAAGAGGCTATTCAAAAGGGCTTGCGGATGATCGGCCAGGGGATGCATGGATTTGTCGGGAACCGGGACCTTACATTTAAGGATGTTGAAAAGGAACTTTCTGAACCTACCGACATGCGCATTTTTGTGATTGCCGATGCCATGGAAAAAGGTTATTCCGTTGAGAAAATTCATGAACTGACTAAAATTGACCACTGGTTTTTATACAAACTTAAAAACATCATTGATGTTAAAAACGATCTTTTGA
>CAYOFK010000267.1:0-1778 GCA_964403185.1 uncultured Rikenellaceae bacterium
ATACTGAAAGGCAAAGACCAGCTTTCATATTGTGCAGCCAGTATCAGGAACACAAAAATCAGGGAAAAAGTCAAAATAATACCCAGTGAGCCAGAGGCTTTATTTTCCTGAAAGGACATAGCATTCCAGCTATAACTCATATCCCGGGGAAGTATCTCTTCAGCCACTTCCTTTAAGGCATTTCTGGCTTCTGTCGAAGTATATCCATCTGCAGGCTCTCCTGTCACCTCAACTGAACGATATAAATTAAACCGTGTGGTATAATCTGGTCCGGAAATGGGTATAATTGTGGCCACAGTGGCAAGAGGAACCATATTCCCGTCTTTATTTTTAATAAAGAAATTGCTGATCTGGCTTTCATCCACACGGTACTGCGGCTCGGCCTGAATATAGGTTTTATACAACCTTCCAAAACGGGTAAAATCATTTACATAGGCACCCCCCATAAAAGCACCTACAGTACTGTACAGATCATTAAGTCTGATGCCAAGTTTAAGTGCTTTTTCCTTGTCAATGTCCATAAACCGCTGTGGAACTGTGGCCTGAAAAGTTGTAAAAGCTCTTCCAATTTCAGGACGTTCATTGGCTGCTTTCATAAACTTCATCACATTACCGGCAAGATAACCAGGGGTATTTCCGCCTTTATCCTGCAGCATGATACTGAAGCCCGAACCATTTCCCAGTCCCGGTATGGCAGGTGGGCCAAAGGCAAATACTTGTGCTCCTTTAATGTTAGTGCCAAGTTTGCGATTTACCTGTGCAATAATTTCTGTTGCAGTAAAATCCCTGTCGTCCCATTTTTTCAACGAAACAAACAAAAATCCCGTATTCGATGTCATAGCTCCTGATAAAATACTGTAACCTGTGGCAGTGGTTATATATTCAATTTCTTCAAACTCCATGAGAATACCCTCAACTTTTTTTGCAATAACATCAGACCGCTGGATAGAGGCTGCATTGGGTAATTGTATGTTTACAAAGAAATATCCCATATCTTCTTCCGGGATGAAACCGCCGGGCACCAGGCTGCCAAAAATACCAGCTCCTATGGTCATAATGATAATAAATACAACACTTCGTTTGATTTTACGAGTTACAATATTGGTAAAACTCATATAGGATTCAGTGGTTCGGTTCATCCCATGATTGAACTTTTTGAAGAACCAGCCCAGGGGTCCGCCATAAGGCTTAGGTTTTTTTAATAAAATTGAGCACAGCGCCGGACTCAGGGTAAGGGCATTGATAGATGAAACGATTACAGAGACAACTATGGTAATTGCAAATTGTTGGTATAATAATCCGGTTATACCTGCCATTCCGGCAACCGGTATAAAAACAGCTATCAATACCAGGGTGGTTGCAAGTACCGGTGCAGTAACTTTTCGCATGGCATCCAGTGTAGCTTCTTTAGTACCCATGCCTTTAGCTATGTTAACCTGTACAGCCTCAACAACCACAATGGCATCATCTACTACAATCCCTATTGCCAACACCAGGCCTAAAAGGGATAATACATTTATAGTAAAACCAAGGGCAGGGAAGAACATAAAAGCCCCTACCAGTGATACCGGAATAGCAAGGGTAGGAATAAGCGTGGCCCGCCAGTCCTGAATAAATACAAACACCACAAACACAACCAGAATCAAGGCAATTATCAAGGTTACTACTATATCCTTTATTCCGGCTGTAATGGGTGCGGTGGAGTCCAGTGAAACATCGTATTTTACACTTTCAGGAAAATTATTCTTCAATACCTCCATTTCTGATATTACATTTTC
>CAYOFK010000268.1:0-1736 GCA_964403185.1 uncultured Rikenellaceae bacterium
CCTATTCTCTTATGATCTGTAGAAAAGATCCATCCGAAGAGGCCCTTAAAACGTCCTTTTGCATCATAGAAGCTTACATATTCCCTGTCATTCATTTCTTCAATAATTTTCCGGACAATACTATTTTTTTTCTGCGGCTTTCCGGAACTTGGACCTGAGCGCAAGGATCAAAAAGAAAACCAGTGCGAAGAAACCAATAATCACTCCGGATACTTTAGTAAGATTAAATACCCATTTCTGTCCTTCAGGATTGTAGTTATAACAAAAGACAAGTACCTTGTTTATGGTGGACCGGACCTTGCCCTCTGCTGCGTCCAGTATAGACATTTTTACATCAAAGGGCTGAAAATAGAATTTCTCACCATACTGGTCGAGCCCGGGTTTGATATACCGGGTGATCTTTCCATTGGGACTCAGGACAATAAGAGCGGCTGTATGATTAAAATCCCTGCCAACCCTCTTGTATTTAAACCCTGTAGCATCAGTGAAACGTATAATGCTGGCAGAGTCGGATGTGAAAAATTTCCAGCCTTTCTCTGCGTCCTCTCTTTTCTGCAGCAAATCCAGATAATTGGATTTCTTGTTGATGGCCAGTTCAGTATTCTCTGTCGGGTCAAAACTAATGGTAAATGCATAATAGTCTTCACCAACGGTAAGGTCAATCAGATCAATCATTTCACCCAGGGCACTCATGATGGGACTGCATATCCCCGGGCAACGGTAGTAAACAAAGTTGATGATGGCCGGCTTATCAAGAAGACTCCCCAGATTAACAGTATCAAACCTTTCATCGATAAGTTTAATATTGAGATCAACTGTATCCCCCAGATGCTCAACAATTCCAATTTCCTGGTCCTGAAGTGTGGTCTGCAAATTCTGAGATGTAGAGGAACTTAAACTGAAAAGTAAAAGCAGGGTGACTGAAATTAACGATTTGTTCATTCGAAAAAAGGCTTTTATAAGTTGCATAATGATATTTTGGTAAACATCAACTTCTTTGGTTTTCAGATGCTTCTGATGGTAAAGATGAGAATTTTTTTGGCTTTAAACAATAATTTAAATTGAATACAGATAAATTTTGTTCCACCGGACATACGTTCATAAAGTGCAGAAATACAATATCTTAGATCTTTCCTGAGAAGTGTGTTTTTGGTAACTCCAATCGAATCGTTATATTTGATACTCCCGATCTGAATGGGGTAATGTCTCTTTGCAGGATTCAATATAATCTGTTATCTAACACCACAAAACTATGAAAAAGAACCTTCCGAAATTTTTGCTGTTTATATTAATTTTCGGGGTTGTATGGGGGCTATCGGATGTGTCGGCCCAATCATTGACCGGCCGGTACGACCGTTATCTGACCCCAAACGATCTCAATGAAGCCCTTAAAAACTTAAATTCAAAATTTCCAGGGAAAACACAGTTGCATGCTTTGGCTGTGTCACCGGGAAAACAAAAACTCACAATCCTTGAAATCGGCCCCGAAGCCGGCAAGGACAGGAAAACCCTTCCTGCGGTTTTTGTTGTTGGCAATATGGAGGGCAATGTCCCTGTATCAAGCATGGCTGCTTTGTTCCTGGCGGATCAGGTTCTGAACACAACCGGATATGCAGAGGAACTTACGTGGTATATACTGCCATGCGGCAATCCGGACGGACTTAAGCACTTCTTTAACAAACCACTGAACATGGATACACGAAATGGGCTTCCTGTAAATGACGATATGGACGATC
>CAYOFK010000269.1:0-1720 GCA_964403185.1 uncultured Rikenellaceae bacterium
CCTGCGGTTTTCATCAATTGGTTAAATATCCTGCCTGAAGGTCCAATGAGGAGCCTGTTGTTTATATCTTCTGTGATTCCCGGTGACTGGGCGATTATCATCAATCCGGATGGTGCCGGACCCTCTCCGGGAATGGCATATTTCCTGGTTTGATGCAGTTTGCAGCCTTGGCATTCAATGATCTTTCGGTTTAGATATTCCATAGGCATCCGAAGATTTTCAGTGGTAAAAATATTTAAAAAATAGTTTAAATACTGCAGCTACCGAACTAATTGGTTGTATTTTAGGAATAATTACCGAACTTGTATTGTCTAATCATTGAATGACGTGAAAGACTTAGCTCGTTTGAAGGATCTTGAACTGGTTGAACTGGTGCGGTCAGGAGATGATCAGGCATTTGAAATCATTGTAACCAGGTATGAACAACAAATTGCACGTACCGTGATGGGAATGCTTGGAGAGACTGAGGAAGCTGAAGATGTCGGGCAGGAAACGTTCATAAGGTTTTACCGTTCCATATCAAAGTTCAGGGGAGATTCTTCACTGGCTACATACCTGACACGAATAGCCATCAATCTGTCACTGAATGAATTAAAAAGGAGAAGCCGGACATTGTCATTGTTTTACAGGAAGGATGATAATGAGGAATTATTCAATGTGCCTGATAAGGGGAATGCTTATGAAGCATCCGATTCTAAGGAACTGGTCGATAAGGCCCTGGAACAATTGGAACCCGGATTCAGGTCGGTAATAGTTCTGAGAATGCTGGGAGGTTACAGTACCAGGGAAACGGCAGAGATACTGAACCTTCCAATTGGTACGGTCCTTTCAAGATTATCAAGGGCCCAGAAAATTTTAAAGAAAATATTAACCCCTCTTATGAAATAACTGATGGTTGATAATAAGTTGTATGATTTATTGCTAAGATCTTTTGATGAGAAGCTTCAACCTATTGAAGCCGGAATTCTGAAAGACGGACTGAAACAATCCTCTGATTTAAGAGAAGAAAACAAAAAGATCCTGGAAATGAGGGAACTTATCTCTGGTCGCAAATATGCCTTTAAATCAGGCTTTAAGGTCCGGGTTTTAGCCCGGCTCCATGAGGAGAAGAAGCCATTGCTCCTGAAACCCGAATTTGACAGGTCCATGTATTCTGTTTTCAAAAGAGTAGTCATTACCGGTGTTGCGGCGGTGGTTATTCTCTTCCTGAGCCTGTATTTTACCGGGAATTCAATTTTAATGGATCCGGCTAAGGGCGGCACTCTCTTTTCAGAGGAGGATCTGGTGAGTTATTTATTATATGATAATATTCATTAAGGAAGTGTGACATGAGAACGAAATCTTTAATAATTATACTGGTTACCCTGGCTTTGGGAATATTCATTGGAATCCTTGGATCTAACTTTGCCAGAGCGAAAAGGATTAAGGAATACAGATCCTATGCATCGAATGAGGGATTTACTCAAAGGTTTTTAAAAGTCTTGGAACCCACTGAAGAACAGAAGAAACAAATACTTCCCATTATCAAAGAATTCTCAGAAAGAAACAGTGAGCTCAGAAAGGAGTACCGGAACGATTTCCGAAAGCTCCTGAAAGAGTTCAATAAAGAATTAACGCCGCTTTTGACAAAGGAACAGATTGAAAAGCTGGAGCAGGGCAGAAGCCACAGACACCGCGATGAAAATGAAAAGGAGGGATATTCCCGCCGGAAAAGTTCAGG
>CAYOFK010000270.1:0-1720 GCA_964403185.1 uncultured Rikenellaceae bacterium
CGATGGTTCCACCGGAAACACCGGGAATCACATTGGCTGCTCCAATGCCCATGCCTTTAATAAATAACTGAAGGTATTTAATCATCTGCTATGAACTATATAAAGGGCTGTTTCAAAAGCAGTAGCCTGTTACATGATATTATCAATGCCGGCACTTAACCGCCGGGCGGTTTCAGGACTTTCCATATTTATTAAGCAAGACCCGGATGCTTTCATCACTACTGATCCAGATATGATTTTTCAAGGCTTTATGGAACAGATCATAATCCAGTATCAATCCCTGCTCTATGTGAGAAATGCTGTTTTTTAAATCCTTATTCAACATATAATAGATGCCCAGTTGGTAATGGATTGCTGCATTTTCAGGATTAAAGTTATAAGAATCCTTCAGAATCTTTATGGCCTCATCCAGATCGCCCAATGTGTCCATGATCTGTGCTGCCTCCAACCAGTAATCAGGTTCAAAAGGATCGAATTCAAGTGTTTTGGTGATGGCATCAAATGCCTGTTCATGACGGTTTTGAGCACTGTATGATTTCGAAAGTGCATACCAGTAGTCTCCATTTTCCTCCTCCAGGGAAATGGCTTTCCGTATAAATTTCCTGCTTTCCTGGAATTTATCCTGTTTAAACAATAGCATTCCGGAACCGAAATAAGCCTCGGCCAGTTCCGGATCAATCCTGCGTGCCTTTTGAAAATACAATTCTGCTTTTTCATACTGTTCAAGCACTTCATGGCACTCCGCCAGGTAAATGATGGCAGATACATTGTTTGGCTCCAGTTCAAGGAGTTCATGGTAGGTTCCAATCGCTTCATTGAACCGGCGGGTGGTCACAAGCAAACTGCCTTTATTAAACAGGGCCGAGCCATTCCTCTCATTTAGAGCAATGGCATAATCATACGCCTTAAGAGCCTTTTCAAATTGTTCGAGTTTATTATGAATCACACCCAGGTTGAACCAGCCATGATCCGAAAACGGATCTTTATCCAGGTATTTTGTATAGTACTGAATGGCCTTGTTGAATTTCCCTATTCGCTCATAACAAAACGCCAGTTCGTAAAAACAACTGATCCTGTCAGGGTTTATTCTTAATGCAAGTCCGAAATATTTTATGGATTCCCCAAACTTCTCACGGTCCTGGAATAAAAATCCGATCTGACTTGCAATTTCGTCTTTTTCATCAGGGTCAAGAGAAAGTGCATGATCAAAATATTTGATGGCATCGTTGGTGTGTCCCGACAGATTCATGGCCGTGCCCAGTGAGACAAATACTTCGTAGTTGGAATTTTCGATTGAAGAAAGCTTCTTCAAAATTATCAGTGCTTTGGATATTTTCCCATGATCCAGATATACCTGTGCTTCCTTAAGTTGCATGACCATGGAGTGTGGGTGTAGATTAAGTCCGCACCGCACGGCCTCCAACGCCGATTGAGGCTTATTGCGTCCAAGGTAATATTCTATAATGTCTTCAAATTCGTGCACATCGAAATAATACCTCCTGCTTTTCCGCCGCATCTCTTCAAACCGTCTCACGGTCTTTCCCGTTTCATCTCCCGGATGAAATAATTCTTCCTCTGATCTCATTAGTAAAAATTTGAAGCTGTAAAAATAGGTATAATTTAAATACAAACACCAGGCAGGACCAGTTGGGTTATAAACATTCGTGATGTTGGTTCCAATGAACATCAGGGCTGTTTCAAAAGTCAAAAAAAAATATAA
>CAYOFK010000271.1:0-1716 GCA_964403185.1 uncultured Rikenellaceae bacterium
TACCGCTCTGATCGGCCCAGGCGGTTACCGGGGCTGTGCCGGTTACCCCGGCATCAGCATTAAGCCAGAGTTGCAGGTTTGTAGCTACACCGCCCGGATTTTGGGCGAATGATACCTTATAAATTATAAGAAGAAAAAAAACTATTGCTAATCTTTTCAAACTTGAAAAATCAATGTTTTCAAAAAAAAACCCTTTGCTAAAGAAAGCAAAACGAGTCACTTGGTCAACAGATATAGGAATTACTTGGATAGATATGTTGTGATCAAAAAAAATTGTAACCTCCTTTACGATTACATTCGCCTGTATAAATTCTTTATTATTTCCAGGCTGATTTTTTCCTTCCAGTTCCCGCCAAACGCATGATGCCACATGTGCTCCAGGCGTATGGAGATTTCGGCCATCCGGGAAATCTCCTCCTCTGACCAACTTCCTGAGAGGTTTTGCGGCAAGTCGATCTGAAAACGATTCACCATGTCCTTAAACTCACGCACGCCTTCCGGGTAATAATCTTCAAGCTGGTTGAATGCAATGCAGTTTGCGAAGCCATGGCGATATTCAAACACATATGAAAGCCCGTAACTTAATGCGTGGCATACGCCCACTTCCGAGTAGGTAAGACTCAGACCTCCCATCAACGAGGCCACCATGAGATTCTCATCATTTTCAGGGGTTTGTCCGGCATTTTCGCCCAGAAAAATTTCACGGCACAATCTGAGCGCCTGATCGCCGAATGCCGTGGAATAGGCATTGTTGAAAATCCCTTTTTCTGACTCAATACAATGGATATAGCAGTCCATTCCCGTATAAAACCACTGGTTTGCCGGCACTTCAGCAATCAGGTCCGGATCCAGAATGATCTGGTTCAGCACCGTCCACTCACATTTCAGGCCCAGCTTTTTTTCAGGGCCGGTAAGCACGGCGGTCATTGACACTTCCGCCCCGGTACCGGCAATGGTCGGCACCCCGATTGCATACACGCCCGGCTTTTTGATCAGATTCAGCCCCTGGTACAGGCTGGAAGATCCTTCGTTTGTAACCATCAGCGATACGGCCTTGCATATGTCGAGGACGCTGCCACCGCCAATGCCTGCAATGCAGGAAGGCAGGCCTTTTTTGAGAATACTATCCCGGATGGTATCTACCTGCTCCGTAGTAGGTTCATGCACCTGAATATCCACAAACAACACCATGTCATCCGGTTTTGAAGGAATTCGTTGTCCCAGAGGTTTATCTTTAAAATAATTATCAACTAAAAAAACAGTAAAACAGTCATTCTCTGATCTTCTTTCATCCACAATGGCGCCCAACTGGTCAAAGCCCCCGCGTCCGAAAACGGTTTTCTCAACATTCTTGAAATTTTTCAGCATCAGTGCAATACTTTTGAAATGGAGCGCTTCATTTTTTCGCCGAAATCTGTGGCTTCTTCCTCTGTCCAGGAAGCGCGAATTCCCAACGATATCAGTTTGCCAATCACTTTCTGTGATATGGGCAACTCAAGGTTATGATAATCCTGTGGGGCGCCCAAATGATGTATGGCCAACGGGGCAGCGCTTTTCAGGTCTTTCAGGTGGTCCCATTGGTTGATAAAATGGTACATGTTGGTGTACCAGTAATTGCACCCACTTATTCCGTCTTTGGCACACTGACTCATCACGTTGACGGCGGTTTCGTTATCGGGCATCAAAAAAGTCAGGCAGGTACCGCTGTCACCTTGC
>CAYOFK010000272.1:0-1709 GCA_964403185.1 uncultured Rikenellaceae bacterium
ATTACAGATGCGAGGCGGTACTACGTTGCGTATTGAGCGATGGGGGCTTGAGAACTTAGGGGAAGTAACGGATAAAACCTTCACGAATGGAAGTTATTACTGGCTAAAATTACAAGCGATAGGAACAGCTATAAAAGGTAAGTCATGGCTAGTAGGAGACGCTGAACCTGGATGGGACATTGAAGTAACAAACAGTACTTATACTAATGGCTACTGTGGTTTTTCCAGTGAATCATCAAGCCCCACGATTGATGACATGACTATCACTCCAGAGATTGACACTGGAACATGGATATATTCTGCTGGTACTTGGATACAAACAAACATCGCTGATTTTGCCGATGGTGACATGATTGTTCCTTTCCCAGAGGCAAGCTCTCACCAGAGCATGACGAGTCAAGGTACATATAACCAGTTCTTCATCGACTTGAAGTATGTTTTGGAAACAATCGGTACTACTGGAGGCAAGGCTATCGAGTCTGGTCAATTCTCTCATATATGGACAGCAGCAATTCAACAGTCATACAACACACAGTATACGGATGCTGGATACGCTACATACGACCACTATGGTACAGCCCTTGGCCTAGGCAAAAGATTCACTTCTTTTAGTGCTGGAGCTTCTGGAGATACCAATACTTACACCGTACCAACTTCGATAACGGAGGACGCAACAAACAAGAAAGATTTCATTCCAGAGAAAGTTGCGTATAACTCTGAAATTGATGTTTATGTAGTTGATAAGTGTACGGGCGACTGGACGATGACAATCCATGATGCGAGCAATACCTTGGTTCAAATGCCAGACAATGCAGACTTTTCATTGAAAACAACCACCGGAATTGTCACCGTAACCAACGCAAATCTTACCAGTGGGGCGATGAACACATTTGCTGTTAATTGGGACAATCCTGCGCCAGATGTCACTTATCATTTCCACTTAACTAGTACCATTGCAGACGGAACTGTTAAAACAACCACGGCTAGTGACCTAGATACTGTATACACCATAGGATATAAACCTCTTGCATTGTCAGATGCTATTGAAATAGATATTAGAAAAAGCTATGTACGAACAGGTAATTTACGTCAATTCTTACAGGAATGGGGAGATTATTGGTCAACTGACGCTAGTAGGTCTGACCCTGTAAGAACTCAGGTTCAGCATGAAGCATATTTGGACACCATATATGCTGCTATGCAGCGTTTGATTGATGACAGTATACTATTCGGGTTTAATTATTGGAGGGCTATTGGAGCAGAGGAAGCTGTTTATATTGTTGTTGGAGATGACACAGATACGGCTAACTATTCAAGAACCTATGAGGGTGATAAATTAAACACTTTCTTCAACGCCAATGATGTCACCACCACTTCTACCTCTACCTCAACTACGACAACTAGCACCTCAACGTCTACTAGTTCCTCCACTTCGTCAACAACCTCTACCACCACTTCTACCTCAACCTCGACTACAACCACCGTCGCCTTAACAACTACCAGTACCTCCACCACCACATCATCAAGTACCAGTACCAGCACAACCACAACTTTGGCAAATGCTGACATTCCAATGATGGATATAGCCCTTGATGTCAGTCCAGAGGTGGAGGTAGTGGACAATTAGTGGTAAACTGAACACATATAGTACCCATCCATGTTAGTTAAAATAAGAAACCCAATAGAAACCTGTCAGGAAATATCTGCTA
>CAYOFK010000273.1:0-1671 GCA_964403185.1 uncultured Rikenellaceae bacterium
GAAAAGCAAGTGCCTCATTTTCGATCGCACAGGGACCGGCTATTAGAAAAAAGTTCGTTGATTTGCCGAACCGGATCCCGCTGAGGACTTCAATAATTTGTTTTGGCAACATGAATGCAGATGCTTGAGTGTGTGGCAAAAGTAAGAATTTCCGATGAGAAACGGGCAGTGAGAGGTTGAAGGTCTGAATTTGGCAGGCCGGCGGCCATAAAGTCAGTTTGCCTGGAAACCGAAACAGATCCTGACATGCGTCAGGATGACCCGAAAACTGACTTGAACCTGGAACCTGGAAGCACTTTATCTATCAGACCTTCAGTTTCTTCTCCAGTTCCCCGATTTGCATGCGGAATCGTTTGTCGGTGTCGATCAGGTTGTTGACGGTTTTGCATGCATGGAGCACGGTGGCGTGGTCTTTACCACCTATTTTAGCGCCTATGGTTGCAAGGGAGGATTTCGTAAGGCTTTTAGAAAAATACATGGCGATCTGCCTGGCTTGCACAATTTCCCGTTTCCGTGTTTTACTTTGGATCATGTCGATGGGAATGCTATAATAATCACATACCACCTTTTGAATATAATCTATGGATATTTCGTGGTAGGAATTCTTCACCAGTTTATCAATCATTTCCCGGGCCAGATCGATGGTGATTTCTTTTTTGTTCAGTGTTGACTGGGCAAGCAAAGAGATCAGGGCCCCTTCCAGTTCCCGGACATTGGTAGTGATGTGTGTGGCAATGTATTCAATTACGGGGTCATCAATCAGGATCCCGTCGTTGTAAATTTTCATTTTAAGAATGGCCGTCCTTGTTTCAAAGTCAGGAGATTGCAGATCGGCAGACAAGCCCCACTTAAATCGTGAAACGAGCCTTTGTTCAAGTCCCTGCAGTTCAACCGGAGGTTTGTCAGAGGTCAGGATCAATTGTTTCCCATTTTGATGAAGGTGGTTGAAAATATGGAAAAAAGTATCCTGGGTTTTTTCCTTGCCGGCAAATTCATGAACATCATCGATGATCAATACATCTATCATCTGATAAAAATGCAAAAAGTCGTTTTTTGTGTTGTTGCGAATAGACTCAACAAACTGGGTTTGAAATTTATTGGCAGTAACATACAGCACTGTTTTTTCAGGGTGATGTTCCTTTACCTGTATGCCAATGGCCTGGGCCAGATGTGTTTTTCCAAGTCCTGAGTTCCCGTAAACCAGAAAAGGATTAAAGGCAGTGCCCCCCGGATTGCTGCTTACTGCAAATCCTGCCGACCTGGCCAGGCGGTTGCATTCTCCTTCAATGAAGTTTGTGAAGGAGTAATCGGGGTTGAGCTGTGGATCAACATGCAGCTTCTTGATGCCCGGGATGATAAACGGATTTTTTATTGAATGGGCATCCGTTTCCAATGGCATGGAAACAGGTTTGTTTCTCAAAACTGTCTTATTTCTGGCTGGAAATTTTACGGTATATGGTTTGGAATCCGAATAGGTGTTATTTTCCATTACAACATTATATTCCAATCTTGCATCCTGTCCAAGTTCTTTTCTAAGGGTTTTTCTTAAAAGATCTATGTACTGCTCTTCAAGATATTCATAGAAAAACGGACTCGGCACCTGAATGGTCAGGATATTGTTATGAAGTTTAAGCGGGACTATGGGTTCAAACCAGGTTCTGAAGCTAATGG
>CAYOFK010000274.1:0-1603 GCA_964403185.1 uncultured Rikenellaceae bacterium
TGTTGACAACATAGCTCAGATTTTTTTCTCTGACCTGGCTGGACCAACCGATAAACTCATCCCTGGGGGCAACCGTCCAGGCTGCTGCTCCAAACATTACGCAACCCAGGACACGGGAGTTTTTATCATAAATCAAATACTTCAGGTTCTCACCAACCGTACCACTCCAGCCAAGGTAGTGATAGGCTGATATCAAATACTTGAAGAGTTTTAGATCATATCCCTTTTCGATAACCTGAAGAGTGATCGGATAAAGATCCTTTATTAAATCTTCAATCGGGGTCTTGTCGTGGAATACCGGTTGAATCACCTTATGATGTAACTCATTGTGGGCACTACGTATTCTTCTGGGCAACCGAATGTGTCCCATTCGCTCCAATTTAAGCAACATTGTGCGGCAGGCTATATCTTTTAATTCCCCGTTATTCCGCTTCCAATCCCATAACCGGCATAGCTCACGCGAAAGCCTGCTACGATGCCAACCTGGATTATCTCTTAGCAGTTGACCAATTAACTCAATGTCACATCCTGTTACCACACGGCCCTGTATTTTCAAATCATCTTTCATAAGAAAAAAATATAGCACAAAGTGGTTACGGAGTCCAGCTTTTTATCTGATTTTTTTATTTTTTCTTTTATCCGGCAATGCTTCGCCATTCTTTACCGATTTTGGCGCTGTTCAGATCACCGTTCCAGATCAATAACTGAAGCTGTGGCGCACTTAAAGTCACTATCCCTTCGTGATCTTTATCAGGCCACCAACGGAATCGCCCTTCCGATAGGCGCTTAGTGAATAGGACAAATCCCTGACCATCATAAACCAATATCCGTATCATGCAAAACCGCCGGTTACGGAAAATAAACATGCTGCCACTAAAGGGATCCTGGTTCAGCAAGCTGCGGCAAAGGAAGGCCAGTGAATCAATCCCTTTCCGGAAATCCACCGGAGTTTTACATAAAAAAATCTTTATATGAGGTGTAACCTGGATCATTTTGACTGAAGGAAAAGCACAGATAGCTGATTCAATAACACACAATCACCTGTAACAATACGCATCCGGCTCCCATCCGCCCTGAAAAATTCTACAGTATGCTTTTTCTGCTCCCCTGAAACTTCCTCTACCCCACATCCCGGCACTTTAACTTCAACAAAAGAACTTCTCTCTCTAACACTATTATTTGAAAGTACTCTGGCCTGTAATACTTTGAATTTTAATTTTGTATAATCCAACCCTAAAGCAGCACTGATTTTGGAGATGGGGTGTTTAGTACATAACTTAACTACCATATCCCATAGGTCTTCAGGAATTGAAGACCGACCTTTCCGGTTACTACGCCAGGAAGTAAATCTCTCTCGAACTTCCTCTAAATCTCCTGCTTGAACCGGTTTATCCATTAATGCCTCCTTACGAAACACAATGGTAACAGACTCAAGAAATCAAATCACGCACGCTTGCGGAAAGGGTACGAAACAGTTGGGAAAAGTACTCAATCCCATATTGCCGGAATAAAAGAAATTAATATTTCCACTTATGAGTACTAGTACATGAGTATTTGTATCAGCTTGTTCACTGCGTCCATATTAGTGATACATTTTAGGAAC
>CAYOFK010000275.1:0-1602 GCA_964403185.1 uncultured Rikenellaceae bacterium
TTTCAGGCAGCAAATATATAAAATATCATTGCAGGAACCATATGAATGATTAATTTTTAGAATTGCTGTCCGGGGAAAATCAAAATCAAAGAAATTTCAGCCTGCACAGGCTATACGTTTCCTATTCTATTGATGAATTAAAACCTATCCGGAAATACGTTTTACATGAACCAGTTCAATTTTGGTTTCACTCACTTTGGTAACCTTAAATTCATAAGGTGTGATAAGAATGTGCTGGTTGAGTTTGGGAACGCTTTCAAAATATTGGTAAATGAGTCCCGCCAGGGTCTCGTAGTCGTCATGTTCGGGCAAATTCAGCTTATATTTTTCATTCAGGTAATCAATTTCCATCCTCCCGGAGAAAAGATATTCATTTTCGTTGACCCTCAGGTCGGTAAGTTGGGATGTGTCATGTTCATCCTGAATTTCTCCAAATATCTCTTCGAGGATATCCTCAATGGTTACAATGCCTGATGTGCCGCCAAACTCATCTACCACCAGTGCGATGTTTTTCTGTTCAAGTACAAACTGTTTAAGAAGCTTGCTGGCCGGCATTGTCTCCGGTGTGATGATGAGAGGAACAACCAGCGACTTTATGTTTTCTTTGTCCTCAAACAGGTCTTTCATATTCACATAGCCAATAATATTATCAATACTTTCCCTGAATATAAGGATCTTGGAGAGACCGGATTCAATAAAAGCCTGCCGCAGTTCTTCTACTTTGGTGTTGACTTCCATTGCCACGAGTTCAGTGCGCGGGATCATGCATTCCCGGAGCTTGACGTTGGAAAAATCCAGGGCATTTTGAAAAATCCTTATTCCGGGGTCTTCCTCCACTTCCGGTTCCCGTTCAGACTGAGCTTCTGAAACCAATTGATCAAAATCTGGCTTGCCAAAAACCATGCCTTCATCGGGTCCCTGGGGGGGAGTCCTGAAAACATGCCGCAGGATCCCGTTGGAAAGAAAGATAGTAAATTTACTTATGGGATAAAAAAGCAAATAAAAAATCAGCACCGGGACACTGAAAATTTTCAGAAATCCATTTGAGTTTATCCGGAATAATGTCTTAGGTAAAAATTCTGCTATAACCAGGATGATCAATGTTGAGATAATGGTTTGAATGATCAGCATTCCGGAATCGGAAGGAATAAAAGGCCGGATTGGCGGCTCCAGGACGATGGCCATGAAGATTCCATACAGCACCAACGCAATGTTGTTTCCAACCAGCATGGTAACAATATACCTGCCGGGATCCCTGGTGAAGATATTTATGATCCTTGAAGTGAGAGCATCCTGTTTTTTTTCAATTTCCAGCCTGAGTTTGTTGGACGAAACAAAGGCTATTTCCATCCCGGAGAAGAAGGCCGACAGTAAAATGGTTATGGCGATGAGATACCCCATTGAGTTACGAGCTTCGGTTTATCAGAACAATGATGAGAACCATATATCTAAGGTATTGAATTTTTCCAAAACCGGTACATGGAAGGAGCATTCCACCAGGGCAAATAAAAGAAGGCACTGGCTGTTTCAGGTTTTGTTTGTTTTCTTACCGTCATATTTTTGTTTCCTGAGATATCTTCGCAGGAAGTACATGAGAAAAGA
>CAYOFK010000276.1:0-1602 GCA_964403185.1 uncultured Rikenellaceae bacterium
CCAGTTTAGCCCGGGTAAGGGTAATATTAAGGTGCTTGGGACCACTGGCATCAGCGGTGATAAAGGGAAGGTTTACATCGGTCTGCTGGACGGTAGACAGCTCGCTCTTAGCTTTTTCAGCGGCTTCCTTCAGTCGCTGTAGAGCCATTTTGTCCTGCCGCAGGTCTATTCCCTGGTCTTTTTTGAACTCATCGCATAGCCAGTCCATAACTCTCTGGTCAAAGTCGTCGCCACCGAGGTGCGTATCGCCGTTGGTCGACTTGACTTGGAAGGTGCCCTCGCCTAGCTCTAGGATAGATATATCAAAGGTACCACCACCGAGGTCATAGACGGCAATAGTCTCATCCTTTTTCTTATCTAATCCGTAGGCTAGGGAGGCAGCCGTTGGCTCATTAACTATTCGTAATACCTCAAGCCCGGCTATTTTGCCGGCATCTTTGGTTGCCTGGCGCTGACTATCGTTGAAGTAGGCGGGCACGGTGATTACTGCCTCGTTGACCTTCTCGCCAAGGTAAGCCTCGGCATCTACTTTAAGTTTTTGTATAATCATAGCCGAGATTTCCGGTGGACTATACTCCTTATTACCCATCATTACCCGCGAATCATTGTTGGGAGCTTGTGTTATCTGGTAGCTCTTACGATGGGCATCTTCTTCTATGGGGAGTTCCCGTCCTGCTGGTTCTCCCCACTTGCGCCCCATAAAGCGCTTAATGCTATAGATTGTGTTCTCAGGGTTGACGATAGCCTGGCGTTTAGCTATCTGCCCCACCAGACGCTCACCATTTTTACTGATGGCTACTACCGAGGGAGTAAGGTTACTCCCCTCAGCGTTAGGGATGATTTTTGGCTCTCCAGCCTCCATCACTGCCACCTCGCTGAGAGTTGTGCCCAAATCAATACCGATAACTTTTGCCATTATTCATTCCTCCTTATTTTCCTCTTCTTCCCCATTGCCCACTACTACCATAGCTGGGCGGATAACCCTATCATCTAGCTTGTAGCCCTTTTGCAGCTCCTCAATAACTATTCCCTCTTTACCTTTACCGTGCATGGCGGCTTCGTGGAACTTGGGGTCAAATGGTTCCCCCAGTGCCTTAATCGGGGAAAGTCCTCGTACTTCCAGGCTTGCCTGGAGCTTGCGCTCGATAAGCCTGATACCATCTACCCAGGTAAGTCGGGCTAGGTTGGGTGGAATAGAGGTAAAGGCCCGTTCCAAATCATCCAGTATAGGCAGGAGGTTAAACATAAGCGAAGCGTTGGCGAACTTGCCGATTTCTTCCTTTTCCTGCTCGCTGCGCCGCTTATAGTTAATAAAGTCTGCCTGGGCTCTTTGCCAGTTAGCCAGATAGCCTTCTGACTTTGCCTTTTCCTCAGCCAGGGACTGCTTTAATGTCCCTATATCCTCCTCAGCCACCTCGGGTTCCACTTCGCTATTTAGACCTTCTTCTGACTTTTCTTGTCCCATTATTATCTCTTTTACTCCCTTGGGTTTTTATTTAATAATAAAGGAGAGATAAAGCCTCTTCTTTACTCCTTATCAATTGGCGTTATCCAGAGTTGACTCGATGGGTGTTTCTCTTCCATATAACTCGGTCACCAATT
>CAYOFK010000277.1:0-1551 GCA_964403185.1 uncultured Rikenellaceae bacterium
GAGGGTGAATGCCCGCTGAACCTGTATGTGAGGGTGTCCAGTAACACGGGCCCTTGTTTGGCTTCCAGAATTTCCTTTTTTCTTTTAAATGCATCAATAACTGCCAGCGGGTTATATCCATCAATTCGCTCGGCATGCATCATCTCAGGATTGATACCGGCTCCCACCCTGGCAAGCATGTCATAACCCATGGTCTCCCCCCGGGTCTGACCGCCCATTCCATACTGGTTGTTCATAAAATTGAAAATGATCTTCAATCCCCCCCTGAACGGTTCATCCCAAAGTGATTTAAACTGGTCCATGGCGGAGAACACCATGCCCTCCCATACGGGTCCGCATCCCATGGAAGCATCGCCGATATTGGCAACCACAATGCCTGGTTTCTGATTGACTTTTTTATACAGGGCAGCACCAACCGCAATGTCACCGGAACCTCCCACGATGGCATTGTTCGGATAGATCCCAAAAGGCGGGAAAAAAGCATGCATGGATCCGCCCAGGCCTTTATTAAAACCCGTTTTTTTTGCAAATATCTCAGCCAAAGTTCCATAAAGCAGGAAATCTACAGCCTGGTCCTTCATACTGCCCTTATTATTCTTTTTAACCACTTTATAAGTCACTCCATCCATATAGCTTGTCATGATGGAAAACAAATCATCTTCATTTTGCCGGTGTATAGCGGATAAACCTTTGGCTAATATCTCTCCATGACTCCGGTGGGAACCAAAGATCAGGTCATCCACATCCAGGTGAAAGGCCATCCCTACAGCAGCTGCTTCCTGTCCTATGGATAAATGAGCAGGCCCGGGATGGTTATAGGCAATGCCATTATATTCGTTGGTGGTTTTTATTTTATTAAGCATGGTTTCGAACTCCCGGATGATGGCCATATCCCTGTAAATCCTCAGGAGATCTTCCTTTAAGAAATTTGATACCTCATCGGCAACCGATTTACGGTACTGGTTGACCGGAATGGGATCGAATTTGATGAATCCCGGGGTCCTGGTCTTTCGGGGGTCAATAAATAATTTCTCAGGCATATTACTACGATTTTAAGGAAGAGCCGGTGTCAGATAGTTGCAAAAAAAATTTCAATTTGTTCTTTAAGTGTTCTCAGGAATGCCGATGCAGGGGCCCCATCCACCGCACGGTGGTCGTAAGTAAGTGAGAGGCCGATATGTGGTACAAACCCGAATGTATTGTTTCCAAGGTCTGCAGCCTGTGGTTTTATGGTATTCACTCCCAGAATGCCGACCTGCGGAAGATTGAGTACCGGTGTAAAAAGTTCTATTCCGTAGGCTCCAAGATTGGACACTGTAAAAGTGCCTGATGCGGGAATCAATAAGTCGGGATCCATATTCCCGCTTTGACACCTCGCGGCCAGATCCCTGAGTTGGACCGATAATTGCGTTAAGTTGTACTGTCCGGCATCCTGCAAGGCCGGGACCATCAAGCCCCTTTCCGTATCCACGGCCATACCCAGATTCACTTTAGCAAACTGCAGCATGTGGTCGCCCATAAAATGGGCATTCATGTAAGGTTGCATTTGCA
>CAYOFK010000278.1:0-1511 GCA_964403185.1 uncultured Rikenellaceae bacterium
GAGCAGGAACGACCCAATATTTTCACCAATTCAGTGGCAAATATAATGCCTGGAGACACCATCATTATTCGCCTGCAATATGTAGAGCAGCTATCCTACAATGAAGGCTCTTTCCAGTTACGGTTTCCCATGGTGGTTGCCCCCCGATATATCCCCGGTTACGAAATCAAGGGGTATTCCGGCAGTGGTTGGGCATATGATAGAGATCTGGTTCCGGATGTATCTCGTATCACTCCACCCGTGATTCCTCCGGGAATGCGAAGCGGCAATACGGTTTCATTAAAGGTAAATATTAATGCGGGCATTCCTGTATCCTCAGTCAACAGTATGTCTCATGACATTAACATTATCCAGGTCAATGATAGTGCATACCAGGTTAATTTGAAAAAGGAGAAAGTTATTCCCAATAAAGATTTCGTACTGGAATATCGTATCAAGCCGGGTAAAGAGCCGCAGGCAGCACTATTTGCCGCAACAAAAGGTGATGATAATTATTTCATGCTCATGGCAGTACCTCCAGTGAATGCGGGAAAAGATCTGTCAATGAAAAAGGAAATAATTTTTGTATTGGACATTTCAGGCTCAATGTCAGGAACATCGATTGAACAGGCTAAATCCGGATTGATTAATGCACTTAACCTGCTGTCCCGGGAAGACTATTTTAATATTATTGTTTTTAATAATAGCTATGAAGCATTTACTTCTTTTCCTGTTAAGGCATCGACGGCCGGTGTCATGAAGGGGATAAATTATGTGAACAGACTGAATGCCGGAGGGGGTACAGAAGCACAGCCTGCATTGAGACATGCCCTGAACATGACCCATCAGCCAGATACAATGAAGATGATCATTTTTATTACTGATGGCGCAGTTGGAAATGAAGACCAGCTATTGATGCTTGTAAACCAGGACATTGGAAATAGCAGACTGTTTACTGTAGGTATCGGTTCAGCTCCAAATGGCTATTTACTGGAAAAAGTATCTCAGTTTGGAAGAGGAACATTCACTTATATTTCAAATATCAGTGAAGTAGAATCCAAAGTGAGTGAACTGTTTTTAAAGATTGAAAAACCTGTGCTGACGGATTTATCTCTGGATATTGCAAAAGAAGCAGAAGTGTTCCCCGATCCGGTTCCAGACCTTTTTGCCGGTCAACCCCTCGTTGTTTTTGGAAAAGCAGACGAATTATTTTCAACAAGTACCAAACTCCTCGGGAAGACACCCGATGGGTATTTTGAATTGGATCTTCCATTAGATCTCAACACTGCCACGGTTGAACCTGCTATTCCCACGCTCTGGGCACGAAGTAAAATAGCAAACCTGATGGATGAATACAGGTTGGGCAATGGAGAAGTGAAGCAGGAAATCATTGATCTGGCCATAGAGCACAAATTGATAACAAAGTTCACATCATTTGTAGCTGTTGAACACAGAATTGTAAATCTGAAAGGGAAATCCCGGCTCACCGCCATACCAACTGAACTCCCGGAGGGATGGGAATATGAGAAAGT